>JAGWSK010000112.1 GCA_028869355.1 Alphaproteobacteria bacterium
AGCCGCAAAGTGCGCAGCGCTTCTTCGGCGGTAAAGCAGCCTGCAGTATTGGGCAAAAACACGTATTTTTTGGGATCGATGAAGTCGACCAGACGCGGCCCGCGGGGGTCCATGACATTGACGCGGCGCAGCGCCACAGTCACGATCTCCGCACCGGAGGCCTCCAGCGCCGCTGCATTTTCCGCGTAACTCCGGTATTTCCCGGTGCCGATGATCAGGCGCGAACGAAACCGCCGGCCCGCAATAATGAAGGGCCGATCTTCCACCGTCGTCGCCGGCACGCATGCCTCATTGCCCCCGCCGATGAAGTGAACGATTTCCAGCCGGTCGCCATCTTTCAGGTCGACCAGGCCATATGTCGAACGGGGCACGATCGCGAGATTGCGCTCGACCGCGACTTTGCGGGCGTCGAGCGAGAGCAGCCCCAACAGGTGCTCGACCGTCAGGGGATTAGGATATTCCCGGGTTTCTCCGTTAACAAACAACCGCAATGCCATTCCTGGTCCACTCTCCGCTGTTTCCGTTTTTCGCAACGACATATAAAACGGCTTCGCCTTTCGAGTCCCCTCAACTCACATTCTGATCCATGTCCCTCCCGGTATATGTCCTTAACGGCCCCAATCTCAATCTTCTCGGAACCCGGGAGCCGGAGATTTATGGCCGGCAGACGCTTTCCGACATCGAACAGGCAGTTGGGGCACATGCGGCACGCAGCGGACTGACCGTTGATTTTCGCCAATCCAATCACGAAGGCGTTCTGATCGACTGGATTCAGGAAGCGTGCACGAAGGCCTCAGCGATTGTTTTCAACCCCGGCGGCTATTCGCATACATCGGTCGCGATTCACGATGCATTGCGCATGGTCACGTGCCCGGTCATTGAAGTGCATCTCTCCAATCCCCACAGGCGCGAAGCCTTCCGCCACCACTCCTATGTCAGCACGGTGGCCACCGGCGTGATCTGCGGATTGGGCGCCACAGGCTACCTTCTCGCCATCGACGCGGTCGCCGCGCTTCTGAAAGCGCCGCGCTGAAAGTACAACACGCGAATGAACACAAAAAAATCGAAGCAGCTACGCGACCGTATCGCCAACGCCCTGACCGGCGACAACAGCCCCGGACTGGATGCCGATCTCATTCGCGAGCTCGCGGCGCTGCTCGCCGAAACAAATCTTTCCGAAATTGAAATCGAAAGTGGCGGCGCGCGCATCCGCGTCGCACGCGGGATTGTCGCCGTCGCGCCCGTGGCCGGGCCCGCCCAAACGGCGGCAGTGCCGGCGCCCGCCCCCGCGGCAGCGGTCCATGCCGTGCCGCCCGAACCAGCCGTCAGAAAGGGCACGATCGTGACCTCGCCGATGGTGGGCACCGTTTATCTTGCCCCGCAACCCGGCGCACCGCCCTTCGTCAAAGTCGGCGACGCGGTCACCGACGGCACGCTATGCATCATCGAAGCAATGAAGACGATGAATCCGGTGCCCTCCTCCGTGGCCGGACACGTCGCCGAAATTTTCGTCCATGACGGACAGCCGGTCGAGTTCGGCGAACCGCTGATGCGCATCGAGTAAGGCGGCAGGTCAGTGATCGAAAAAGTCCTGATTGCCAACCGCGGCGAAATCGCGCTCAGGGTCAATCGCGCCTGCAAGGAAATGGGCATCGCAACCGTTGCGATTCATTCCACCGCCGATTCGGACTCGATGCATGTGCGGCTTGCCGACGAATCGGTTTGCGTCGGGCCGCCGCCGGCCGCGCAATCCTATCTCAATATTCCGGCGATCATCTCGGCCTGCGAGATCACCGGTGCCGATGCCGTCCATCCGGGTTACGGATTTCTGTCGGAGAACGCCAATTTCGCGGAGATCGTCATTGCCCACAAACTGATCTTCATTGGGCCCCAGCCCGAGCATATCAAGCTGATGGGCGACAAAATCGCAGCCAAGCAGGCTGTGACCTCGCTCGGAATTCCCACGGTGCCCGGATCCGACGGTGCGGTCGGTTCCGAATCGGAAGCCGCATCATTCGCCAAAGAACTCGGCTATCCGGTTTTGATCAAGGCCACGGCAGGCGGCGGAGGGCGCGGCATGAAAGTCGCGCGCTCGCCTTCCGAATTGCCGCTCGCCTATTCGACGGCGCGTGCCGAAGCCAAAGCCGCTTTCGGCAACGATGATGTATATCTCGAAAAATATCTCGACCGGCCACGCCACATCGAAATCCAGGTGATTGCCGATTCGCGGGGCAAAGTGCTGCATCTTGGCGAGCGCGACTGCTCGCTGCAAAGACGTCACCAGAAAGTCTGGGAAGAGGCCCCCTCGCCCGCGCTCAATCCCGATGCACGCGAACGCATCGGCGGAATCGTCACCCGTGGACTGTCGAAGCTTGGATATCTCGGTGTCGGCACGGTCGAATTCCTCTACGAGAACGGGGAATTCTATTTCATCGAAATGAACACGAGACTGCAGGTCGAACATCCGGTGACGGAACTCATCACCGGAATGGACATCGTGCGCGAACAAATCCGCATTGCCGATGGCGGGCCGCTCGAATTCGGCCAGCAGGACGTTGTGGTGGCCGGACACGCGATCGAATGCCGCATCAACGCGGAAAATCCCTTCACCTTTCTGCCGTCACCCGGCCGGATCACCGAATTTCATGCGCCCGGCGGGCTCGGTGTGCGGATGGATTCGGCCGCCTATTCCGGCTACCGCATGCCGCCCTACTATGACAGTCTTGTCGGCAAGCTGATCGTGCATGGCAGGAATCGCAACGAGTGCCTGATGCGTCTGCGCCGGGCTCTCGATGAACTCGTTGTCGGCGGAATTGAGACCACAATTCCGTTGTTCCAGGAATTGATAAGACAACCGGATATTCTCGACGGCGCCTACAATATCCACTGGCTGGAGAACTTTCTCAGCAAGCGCAAACCGCAGTGAGGCACTCAATGCTGGACCCTCTGCAACGCTTCAAGCCGGAGCTCCTCGGCCTGATGCGGATTGCGACCGGCATCACCTTCCTTGAACACGGGACGCAAAAGCTGTTCGGGTTTCCGGTGCCGCCGCCGTCGCGGCTCGCAATGCCGCTCCTGATTTTCACCGGCGTGCTGGAAACGCTTGGCGCGATTCTCATCACCTTCGGCGTCCGCACGCGTATTGTGGCATTCGTACTTTCGGGAGAAATGGCCGTTGGCTACTGGTGGATGCATGTACGGAACAGTTTTTACCCGATCGCCAATGGCGGCGAGGTGATGGTGCTCTATTGTTTCGTATTCCTCTATCTGGCCGCAGCCGGTGGCGGAAGATGGACCTTCGCGCGTGGGTGAAATCCGCGTGAGCAGGATCAACCCCGAAGAATTGCTGCTCGCCTATCGGCTTGGGATCTTTCCCATGGCCGAAAGCCGAAATGCCGAAGAGGTGCTCTGGATCCGGCCGCATGAGCGCGGAATCATCCCGCTGGAGACGTTCCACGTGCCGCGCCGGCTTGCGCGTGTGGTCCGTTCTGATCGTTTCCGGGTGACAGTGGACCGCGCCTTTTCAGAAGTGATCCGCGGCTGTGCCGAATCACGCCCCGACCGTCGCGACACCTGGATCAACGATGCGATTATTGAAGTGTTCGAAAAATTGTACCAGCGCGGGCTCGCTCACTCGATCGAGGTCTGGCGCGGGGAATCACTCAAGGGCGGGCTGTATGGTCTGGCGATTGGCGGCGTGTTCTTTGCCGAAAGCAAATTTTCGCGCGAACGCGAAGCGAGCAAGGTCGCGCTGGTTCATCTCGCGGCCCGCCTGAAAGCCGGTGGTTTCAAACTGCTGGATGCGCAGTTCCCCAATCCGCATCTCGACCAGTTCGGCGCGACGGCCGTGACGGAGGAACGCTTCCAACAATTATTGTCGGAAGCACTTGCCGTGAATGCCGATTTCTATCGCCTGCCGGCGGCCCCGGGCGTCGCCGCGGCCGGCGCTTCCACCGGCCCGCCGGCGGCTGCCGGCTTGGCCGGTTCGTCGGTCCTGCAGTTGATCACCCAGACATCATAGGTCGGGTGCTCCAGCGCATTCAGCGCCGGCGATGAAGCGAACATCCAGCCCGAGAAAAGCCGCTTTACCGGCTGACCCGGATCGGCTTCATCGATCTGGACAAAGGCTGTGGTCTCCGGTGGTTCCTCCGGGGGGACGGTGTAGCAATATTGCGCCGTGATAATGAGTGGTCCGTAGCGGACAGGCACGCCGGCGGGCGCGTCGATGTCCGTCGTGCGCCCGGAAATTTTGTCGATCGCGCGCAAAACCGCCATCCGTTTGACGCCATGGGCATCAGGATGCGCTTCCGCCAATCTGGCTGGCGGGGCGGGCGGTGGCGGCGCTGCCGGTGCGGGCGCAGGTTTGCGGCCGCCGAATAACGACGCCGCATCGGCGCCGCTCAGCGCGGCAACGGACAGCAAAAGCGCGAGCGCTGTTTGCCGAATCACTTGGCGCCTGCGCCTCCGGCGGCCGCACCACCGGCCGCAGCGCCTCCGCCACCCGATCCGGACGCACCGGGGCTGAAGGCGAATTTGCCGAGCAGTCCGATGAGATCGATGGATCCCTGGGTGTTTTCGATTTGCCCACCCGGCTTGATCATCTGCATCGATCCGCCCGGTTCGACCGAAAGATACTGATTGCCGAGAAGACCGTCCGAGGTGATGCGCACTGATGAATCGTCCGGCAGCTTGACACTGTTTGCCACCGTCAATGTCGTCACCGCATTGTAGGTTTTGGGATCGAGTCCCAGCTTCGAAACGGTGCCAATCTTGATGCCCGACAGCCGCACATCCGTGCCGACATTGACGCCATCGGCACGATCGAATCGCGCGGTGACATCGTAACCACCGGACACCGCGCCAACGCCCGAGCCGGTATAGGCGAAGACCAGAAACAGCACGGCGACTGCGATCACAACAGCGCCGATCAGAGTCTCAACAAGCGAATTGTGCATGGTATCAATCCGGGCGCCACGCTTCATAGTCGCCGGTGGCACGGGCGCGTTTGCCGTCGGCCCATAGACTGCCTTCGGGATGCCAGGCATCCGGTGTGCCGCTCAGATTCGGAATGTATTCCTTTTCCCACGGCCGTCTCTTTGGCGGATCCTCGGTCGGCGGTTTGGCAAAAGTATGGTGCAGCCAACCATGCCATTCCGGCGGAACGCGCGAACCTTCCACGGTGCCGGCGTAAATCACCCACCGCCTTTTGCCATTACCCGATTGGTAATAACGGTTCCCAAACGAGTCCTGCCCTACGGGTTTGCCGTGCAGCCAGGTCGTGAGCAGGGTTCCGGGGGTGGCGTTCAACCACCACACAAAAAGCTGACGCAGTGAAAACATACCGACTCCAGTTCGGCGCGGAATATAGTGGTCTTCCGCAATAGCGCAAACATACCGGCTGGCCGGAACCTGCTCTAACTCTCGCGAAACCCGAACCACGCCGCCAGCACCAGAAAACAAAACGCCACCGCGTGATTCCATTTCAGCGTTTGACCGAAATAGAGCGGCACGAATCCGGCGAAAACCAGGAGCGTAATCACCTCCTGAATCACCTTCAGTTGCGCCACCGAATAGACGCGTGCTCCGAAGTGATTCGCTGGTACCGCGAAGCAATATTCAAAAAATGCGATTCCCCAGGAGGCCGGAATCAGCAGCCAAAGTGACGTATTGGGGAATCTGAGCTGACCGTACCAGGCAAAGGTCATGAAAGTGTTCGAGACGCAAAGCAGCAAAACCGGCGCCAGAAAATCCCATTTCAGGCCCATGCGAAGTACTCCGTTCGTTTTCAGCGCCACTACCAGATATTTGATCGAAATCAACATGTAGATAATTTTGCCTAATCGCGCACAAAATACTTGAACTCCAAGCCCTAAAGCGTATGATCCCCTCCCCTTCGCTGAACGTTTCGGCGGGGACTCATGGAAACGGGAAGAGCGCACCGGGGGCGCAGCCAAAACGCATTCCGGATACGGCCAGGCTTTGTCCAGGCCGAACAGGGGGATGGGGAGAAATCATGCGGATACGTCGAGTTTTTACCACCGAAGGACATTCGCCATATGAGGGCATCGCCTTTCATGCGGCGGCCAGCGAAATCCGCAATCCCGATGGGTCGACGGTATTCCGCCAGGAGGGCATCGACGTACCGGAAAACTGGAGCCAGGTGGCGTGCGACGTGCTGGCGCAGAAATATTTCCGCCGTGCGGGCGTCCCCATCTGCCTCAAGCCGATCGAAGAAAGCGATGTCCCCTCGTTCCTCTGGCGCCAGGTCGCGGACGAAGAAAAGCTGGCGACCCTGCCCCCGGATGCGCCGCGCACCGGCTGCGAAACCAGCGCACGCCAGGTATTCCATCGCCTCGCCGGCACATGGACCTATTGGGGCTGGAAAGGCGGCTATTTCGACAGCCATGAAGATGCGCGCGCCTTTTATGACGAGCTTTGCCACATGCTGGCGTCGCAGCGCGCCGCGCCCAATTCCCCGCAATGGTTCAACACCGGTCTCCACTGGGCCTATGGCATCGATGGTCCGAGCCAGGGGCATTATTACGTCGATTTCAAAACCGCCGGGCTGACCCGGTCTTCCTCGGCTTACGATCATCCGCAACCGCATGCCTGCTTCATCCAAAGTGTCGCCGACGATCTGGTCAACGAAGGCGGCATCATGGATCTGTGGACGCGCGAGGCGCGGCTGTTCAAATACGGTTCGGGTACCGGAAGCAACTTCTCGAGCCTGCGCGGAGAAAGCGAACCGCTATCCGGTGGCGGAAAATCTTCCGGTCTGATGAGCTTCCTGAAAATCGGCGATCGCGCCGCGGGCGCAATCAAATCGGGTGGCACCACGCGCCGGGCCGCCAAGATGGTGATTGTCGATGCCGATCATCCCGATATCGAGGAATTCATCGATTGGAAGGTGATCGAGGAGCAGAAGGTTGCGGCTCTGGTTGCCGGTTCTAAACTCGCGGAAAAACATCTCAACGCGATCATTGCCGCGTGCCACAATTGCGAAGGATCGGGCGATGACTGCTTTGATCCCAAACTCAATCCGGCCCTGAAGCGCGAGATCACGGCGGCGCGCAAATCCTTCATTCCGGAAAATTACATTGAGCGCGTGATCGCCTTCGCCAAACAGGGCCATAAACGTATCGACTTCCGCGTATACGACACGGATTGGGATTCCGAGGCCTATATGTCGGTGGCCGGCCAGAATTCCAACAATACCGTGCGCGTCAATGACGCATTTCTTGACGCAGTGGCTCTGGACAAGGACTGGGAATTGCGCCGCCGCAAAGACGGCAAAGTGCACCGGAGCGTCAAGGCGCGGCATCTCTGGGACAAGATTTCCTACGCCGCCTGGGCCTGCGCCGATCCTGGTATCCAGTTCCACACCACGATCAATGATTGGCACACCTGCCCGAAAGGCGGCGCAATCCGGGCATCCAATCCGTGCTCGGAATATATGTTCCTCGACGACACGGCGTGCAATCTCGCCTCGCTCAATCTGATGGCGTTCCGCGACGCGGCGACGAAGCGGTTCGAAGTCGGCGCGTTCGAACATGCCGTGCGGCTGTGGACCATCGTGCTGGAAATTTCGGTGCTGATGGCGCAATTCCCGTCAAGGGAAATTGCGCAACTATCCTACGATTACCGCACTCTCGGACTGGGCTACGCCAATATCGGCGGGCTCCTGATGTCGGCCGGCATTCCGTATGATTCGCGCGAGTCCCGCGCGATTGCCGGCGCCATCACGGCCGTGCTCACCGGCGTGGCATATGCGACTTCGGCCGAGATGGCGGGTGCACTCGGCACGTTCCGCCGATTTGGCGAGAATCGCGACGACATGCTGCGCGTCATCCGCAATCACCGCCGTGCGGCATATGGCGACAATGCCGGCTATGAGCGTCTTGCCACTCCGCCCATCGCACTCGACCATGATGCGATTACCGATGCCGCGCTGTCGGCGGCTGCGAAGCGTGCCTGGGACGAAGCGTTGCGGCTCGGCAGTGAACATGGTTTCCGCAATGCGCAGGCGACCGTAATCGCGCCGACCGGCACCATCGGCCTGCTGATGGATTGCGATACCACGGGAATCGAGCCCGACTTTGCACTGGTGAAATTCAAGAAGCTCGCGGGTGGCGGCTATTTCAAGATCATCAACCGCTGTGTGCCGGAGGCGCTGAAGAATCTCGGCTATGCGCCCGGCCAGATCGAAGCCATTGTCCGCTATGCGGTGGGCCACGGCTCGCTTGCGGGCTGCAGTACGATTTCGCATCACGCTTTGGCTGCGAAAGGGTTTGGCGAAACCGAGATCGCCGCCGTTGAACGTGCTCTCGAACAGGCCTTCGACATCCGCTTCGTGTTCAACCGGTGGACGCTGGGTGAAAGCTTCTGCAAAGACGTACTGAACTTCACCGATTCTGAACTCAATGCGCCCGACTTCGATCTTTTGAGAGCATTGGGCTTTAGCCGGGCTGAAGTCGACACCGCCAATCTCCACGTCTGCGGCGCCATGACCCTGGAAGGCGCGCCGCATCTGAAACCCGAGCACCTGCCGGTCTTCGATTGCGCCAATCCCTGTGGCCGAACCGGCAAGCGGTCACTGTCGGTGGCAAGTCATATTCGCATGCTGGCGGCGTGCCAGCCGTTCATTTCCGGCGCCATTTCGAAGACCATCAACATGCCGAACGCCGCGACCGTGAAGGATTGCGGCGACGCCTATCTGATGTCGTGGAAACTCGGACTGAAGGCGAATGCACTCTACCGCGACGGCTCGAAACTGTCACAGCCGCTTGCTTCGTCCATATTGCAGCTCGACGAGGATGATGATGCGGTCGAAGAACTGGTGTCGCAACCGGTCGCAACGCGCGCCACGGTGATCACCGAGCGCATCGTTGAAAAGACCATCGAGCGCATCCGCGAACGCGAACGTCTGCCGCATCGCCGCAAGGGCTATACGCAGAAATCCATTGTTGGCGGGCACAAGGTCTATTTGCGCACCGGCGAATATGAGGACGGCCGCCCTGGCGAAATCTTCATCGACATGCATAAGGAAGGCGCCGCCTTCCGCTCACTGATGAACAATTTCGCCATCGCCATTTCCATCGGGCTGCAATATGGCGTGCCGCTCGAAGAATTCGTCGATGCCTTCACCTTCACCCGGTTCGAGCCGGCAGGATTGGTGATCGGCAATGATTCGATCAAAAACGCAACCAGCGTCCTCGACTACATTTTCCGCGAGCTCGCGATTTCCTATCTCGGCCGCCATGATCTCGCGCATGTGCCGCCGGCGCTTGATGAGGATCTCGGTGACGGCGGCGACGACACCGGCTACCGTCCGGCGCCCAGCGAACTGGCGCAGATTTCGCGCGTTGCATCGACCGGCTTTGTCCGTGGCCAGTTGAATCAATTTGTCGTGGTGAAGGGTGGCAGCTCGTTACGCAAGACCCGCGAAGCCGAAACCGCGCGAGCCACTGCGCTCGACATCGAAGCCAATGTGGCCGAAATCGGAATGCTGGTGGCGCAGGCGGCGAGTGGCGGGCCATCAGGTGCGATGGGCAATGCCGACGAGCGCAAGACGCGTGCGCGCCGGGCGGCCGAAGCACGGCTCAAAGGCTATGAAGGCGACGCCTGTGACTCCTGCGGGAACTTCACCCTGGTGCGCAACGGCACTTGCCTGAAATGCGATACCTGTGGCGGCACCACCGGATGTTCATAGTTATTCCGCGTTGACGGACGCAGAGGGAGCTTAAAAAGCAGAGCTGGTCAAAACTTATTCAGATTAATGGCCGCTCCGCCCAGTGCAGAGCGGCCGAACAGCAGAGGGGTCGGAGACACCGGCATTAATGCGTGAGCGGCGAAGCATTGTCTTCGCCGCGAAACGCGGAAGGAACATTTCGTGAATTAAAAATGGAGTTGCCTCTAATGCCAGCACTTGTAACGCGAGTGGATCAGGACCTTCCAAAAGGAATTCACCGTTTTCGGCGACTACCTGATCCAGAGCTCGGAAAGCTTTGGGATTCGATTATAGTAGACGAGCATCTGAAGCAGCGCTTGCTCTCGCAGGCGGTGCTGAACTTCACACTCCGAGGTCAAGTAGACCGCAGCGTGATCCCGCTGCATGGCGCTATTCTGCTGATCGGTCCACCGGGCACGGGCAAGACATCGCTCGCCCGGGGCGTGGCGCATCGTACCGCAGTATCGTTCAAAAACGGCCGTTTTCGCCTGCTGGAGGTCGAACCGCACACGCTGACCAGTTCGGCCATGGGTAAGACGCAACGGGCTGTCTCGGACCTGTTCTCACAATCGATAGCCGAGGCGGCGTCGGAAGGGCCGACGATCGTCCTGCTCGACGAAGTGGAAACGCTCGCTGTCGACCGCTCGAAGCTCAGTTTGGACGCCAATCCGATCGATATCCATCGCGCCACAGACGCGGTGCTTGTCCAGCTAGACGCTCTGGCAGAGTCTCATCCCAATCTGCTCTTCCTCGCGACGAGCAATTTCCCTCAGGCCATCGACACGGCGTTCACCTCGCGGTGCGACTTGGTACTTCAGGTCCCCCTTCCCAATCGCGACGCCTGCGGTCGCATCCTAAAGGATTGCATTGCGGGGCTCGGCAAAACGTACCCTGCGATCGGCTGCCTCTCCTCGTCGCCCGAGTTCGATCAGTGTGCGGCCGAGTGCGTCGGCCTAGACGGCCGCGCGATTCGCAAGATGGTGGCGACTGCGCTCGCATCGACGCCCGAGACGGCGATGGATCCCGCTCGGGTGACGATCGCGGATTTGCTAGCTGCCGCGCGCGCGGTGAAGCAGAGCCGCATAAGAAGAGGAAAGGCCACATGACTACAGTTGCCAGCCGCACCTTTCGCAGCACCCCGCATCGCGACGCACTCGCCACATGGACGGCAATTGTGGACCTGCTCACGCGGGGAAGGCCCGGAGGTGCACGGACGGAGTTGTTGGCAATCAGCGGGGTGGCGGCGAGCGTC
>JAGWSK010000113.1 GCA_028869355.1 Alphaproteobacteria bacterium
GCATCGCCGGATAAAAGGCGAAGAAGCCGATCAGGAGCGCTGCAACGGCGAGTCCGAATACCGGGCGCAGGGCAGCCAGCCGAAATCTCAAGGCATACTCCCTCGGATTACATGCGCCGCAGGATGGACCCTAGGATTCCCGCGCCACCCGGTCAATGCTCTAGAGCAGGTTCCGACCAGATGGAACCGTTTGCGCCGGAGCGATTTTTGCATCGCGGGCAGGAGCGGGGCGAAGCGCGTATCGGGTAATACGGGCGAGCCCCGCGACGAACCCGCGGGCAAAAAGCGCCCGGCCCATGCGGGTTGCGTCCTCGCGGACGCCCGCTGCGTTGCGGCGCTCGACCGATGTACCCGCATCGCCCTTCGCGCCGCGCCTTGCGGGTCGCCACGCGAGAACCGCAACGCAAACTGAGCAAACCTGGTCACAGACCGGTCTTACTGTTGAGCGGCTTTCCCGGTTGCGCTAGACCATTAACCAGCGCAACTGCCCCGCCAACGCATATCCGGAGCTTTCCCATGCGAATTGCGCCCGCCCTCATCGCCGCCGCATCCACCGCCGTTGTGGCGACGGTTGCCACTGCCCAAACCGCTCTGCCGAACGGCGCGGCAAAGGACCTTGTGCAATCGGCCTGTTCCGCCTGTCACCAGCTGAACGTCGTCACCAATGCCGGCCACACCCCCGACGAGTGGACCCGGATTGTCGGCGAAATGGTGACCAAAGGCGCCGCGGTACCGTCCAATCGGGTGTCCACGGTCACACAATATCTCGCCTCGAATTTCCCGCCGAAAGTGCGGCCGCAAACACCGATTCTGACCGGCTCGGTACAGGCAAGCTTCAAGGAATGGGCCCTTCCCACCCGCGCCTTTCCGCATGATCCCTATGCCGCGGCCGATGGATCGCTCTGGTACTCCGGCCAATTTGGCAATCTGCTCGGGCGCCTCGATCCGGTGACGGGGCAGTTCAAGGAATATCCGCTGAAGACGCCTTCTTCGGGTCCGCACGGTCTGGTCGGCGACCGCAATGGCAATATCTGGTTCACCGCGAATTTCCGCGGCTATATCGGTAAGCTCGACCCCCAAACCGGACAGATCACCGAATACAAGGTGCCCGGCGGACGCGATCCGCATACGCCATTGTTCGACCAGCATGGGATCCTGTGGTTCACCGTGCAGGGCGGGAATCTTATCGGCAGGCTCGATCCGGCCACCGGCGATGTCAGGACCGTCCCTGTGCCAACCGAAGGCGCTCTGCCCTATGGAATGGTGATCAGCTCAAAGGGCGTGCCGTTTTTTGCCGAATTCGGCTCCAACAAACTGGCCAGCATCGATCCGATGACGCTGAAGATCAGCGAATATGTGCTTCCGGCCCGCAACGCCCAACCGCGGCGCATCGCCATTACCAGCGACGACGTTATCTGGTACGGCGATTATGGCCGCGGATATCTCGGAAGCTATGATCCAGAGACCGGCAAGACACATGAATGGAAGTCGCCGGGCGGCGCGGATGCCGAACCCTACGGGATCACCGCACTGAATGACGTCATCTGGTACAGCGAATCGGGCGTCAGTCCGAACACGCTGGTCCGCTTTGATCCTCGATCCGAGAAATTCCAGA
>JAGWSK010000114.1 GCA_028869355.1 Alphaproteobacteria bacterium
ACCTTCTTCACGGTCGACGCGCATTGACGCATCAACTGCTTGCCGACCTCGGTCGATCCGGTAAAGGAAAATTTCCGCACCAGCGGACTTTCCGTCAGTTCCTTGCCGACGGCGGCGGAATGGGATGACGGCACCACGTTGAATACGCCCTTTGGCAGGCCGGCACGCTGCGCGAGCTCGGCGAGCGCAAGTGCCGACAGCGGAGTCAATTGCGCCGGTTTGATCACCACCGTGCAGCCCGCCGCCAGCGCCGGCGCAACCTTGCGGGTGATCATCGCATTGGGAAAATTCCACGGCGTCACCGCTGCCACCACGCCGACCGGCTCCTTGACGACAATAATCCGCCGTCCGCGGACATTGGTCGGTATCACGTCGCCATAGATGCGCTTGCCTTCTTCGGCAAACCATTCGACGAAGCTGGCGCCATAGGCGATTTCGCCGCGGCTTTCGGCCAACGGCTTACCCTGCTCGGCGGTCATCAGTTGCGCCAGGTCCTCCTGCGCCGCCATCATCAGCTCGTACCAGCGGCGCATGACCGCGGCGCGTTCCTTGGCGGTCTTGCTGCGCCAGCCGGGAAATGCCTTATGGGCAGCTCTGATCGCCTCGCGCACTTCCTCCGGGCCGAGATCGGCCACTTCGGCAATCACTTCGCCGGTTGCCGGATTTTTCACCGTGAAACGTCCCCCTGAAGTTGAGCCGCGCCAGGCGCCATCAATGAATGCCGCGTCACGCAGCAGTGAATTATTGTCGAGCTTCAGCATGTTCAGACTCCATTCTCAGGCGGGGACAGGCTGGTCCAGAACGCACACCCTGATCGAGACGGCCTTCGTGCACAATCGGGTTCTGGGAATGTCCCGTCATGAACAATATCTTGATGTCAGGCGCTCAAAGCAGTCCCAACGCCTTGAAGCTCGCGTGGTTCCCGCGCCCGATCACGAGATGGTCGTGCACTTCGATGCGCAGTGCCCTGGCCGCGGCGGCGATTTCGCGCGTCATCGCAATATCGCTGCGGCTCGGCGTGGGATCGCCGCTCGGATGGTTGTGCACCAGAATCAATGCCGAAGCCCCCAATTCGAGAGCGCGTTTGACAACTTCGCGCGGATAAACCGGCGCATGATCGACCGTGCCCCTGGCCTGCGCTTCGTCCGCGATCAGGATGTTCTTGCGGTCGAGAAACAGCACGCGGAATTCCTCGATCGGATTCCGCGCCATCCGCGCCGAACAGTAATCCAGCAATGCGTCCCAGGATGAAATCGCACTGCGGCCCATCACCCTTGCCTGGGCCAGCCTTTGCGCCGCTGCCTCCACGACTTTCAAAGCCGTAATGGTGTTTTCGCTCACTCCATCGATCTGCCGCAGGCGTTCCGGCGGCGCCGCAATCAGCTCGGCAAAACTGCCGTCGAATTCCTTCAGCAGTTGCTTTGCCAAGGGTTTCGTATCGCGCCGCGGGACGGTTAGAAAAAGAACGAGCTCGAGCAACTCGTAATCCGCCAGCGCGCCGCCGCCGGCGTCGCGAAAGCGCTGGCGGAGTCGCTCGCGGTGGCCATGATAGTGGGGCGGTACGCTCTTGCTTCCGTCATCCGACATGGTTTGCCGACCGGGGTTATCCGACAATCCTGTATCCAATCACGGCGAAGTGGTGATCGAAAGCAAAAGCGAGTTGAATTCCGGCGCGCCTCATGATGGCGAAGCTCGTCGCGTCGACAGCCGAAAGCTTGTGCAGGTCCTTGCGGCGGAAATAGTCCCACGATTGATCCAGATCGCGAAGCTCGCAGGGCAGAATCTTTACCACGCCGCGTTTGTAGATCGCCTCTTTCCAGGCGAGCGCGACATCACGGTTGGCGTTTCGCTCGATAAACGTAAATGTCTCAATGACGACCGGAACCGAGGTGTGGAGTTTGGCACCGGCGGCATCCAAGTCGTCCCAGTGTTCGCGCGCTCGCTCGTGCAGCGGGTCGCGCGACAGCGCCAAAGCAATCCAGGCTCCGCTATCGACGAAGACCGCCTCGCCCTGGCGCATCAGGGCTCATCATGCACGCTGTCATGATCGATTGAGGTCCGCCTCGGCTCACCGTCCCAGATAGCGACCGGCCCCCCTGTCCGCGGGATGAGAACCTGTTTGCGAATGGCTTCGCGGACCAAATCCGCGACGCTCCGCCCGGACCGGGCGGCGGCTTCCCGCAACGCGGCAAGCTCTTCATCGCGCAAGTAGACCTGCGTCTTCTCCATATATGTCAATGTATGATCGAGAGTGACACATGTCAATTGACGCGCTGCCGTCCATTGCGAAGCCCGTTGCCACCCGCGCGTCCATGGAGCCGATCGGTCTTGCCCTTACGTGTAGGGCGGCGCGTGCCATCCTTTGGGAGAGAGGGTGAAGATTTCGAAGCCATCCTGGGTGACGCCGATGCTGTGCTCGAACTGCGCCGAAAGCGAGCGGTCGCGCGTCACCGCTGTCCACCCGTCATTCAAAACCTTTACCGCATAGCCGCCAAGGTTGATCATCGGCTCAACGGTGAAGAACATGCCGGGCTTCAACACCACACCCTGCCCCGGGCGGCCGTAATGCACAATGTTCGGCAGCGCGTGGAAAATCCGTCCAACGCCGTGGCCGCAGAAGTCGCGCACCACCGAGCAGCGCTCCTGGTCTTCGGCAAAAGATTGAATCGCATGACCGATGTCGCCGGTGGTTGCGCCGGGCTTCACGGCGGCAATGCCGCGCATCATGCATTCATAAGTGATTTCGACGAGGCGCTGCGGCTTACGCTTGACCTCGCCGACGTAATACATCCGGCTGGTGTCGCCATGCCAGCCATCGAGGATCACGGTCACATCGATATTCAGGATATCGCCGTCCTTGAGCGGCCGGTCGCTGGGAATGCCGTGGCACACGACATGGTTGATGGAGGTGCAGAGCGTGTGGCGATATCCGCGATAGCCGAGACAGGCGGGAAGCGCGCCGTGGGCGAGCACATAATCATAGGCCAACCTGTCCAGCGCCTCGGTTGTGACACCAGGCTTAACCTCCGGAACCAGAAGGTCGAGCACTTCCGCCGCCAGCCGCCCGGCCCGCCGCATGCCCGCAAAATCCTCAGGCGCGTGGGTCGAAACCGCAAATGCGGAGCGCCGCGCGACTTCGATCGAACCGCGGTCCAGAATGAGATCGGATGGTGCTTCGGACATCGGCTCTATTTGGTCCTTGAATGGTCCAGCCGCGCTGACGCCACGGCCGCTATGTTATGTTCCCTTCTACACTTGGTTAGCCGGTAGCGCCACCTTCAAGGGGTTAAGGTCGAGAATGCGTGAAGTTTCACAGGCAGCTACTGCGGCGGTTTTGGTCATTGGCGACGAAATCCTCTCCGGGCGCACTCAGGACGTCAACCTTGCAACCATTGCGCGGTTCCTCAATCCCCTGGGCATCGATCTTCTCGAAGCGCGGGTCGTACCGGATATCGAAAGTGAAATCGTCGCAGCCATTAACGCCTTGCGCGGGCGCTACACCTATGTGTTCACCACCGGCGGAATCGGACCAACCCACGACGACATCACCACCGATGCGATCGCGTCCGCCTTCGGGGTTGCAGTCGAATATGACGAAATCGCGATGACGATTCTGGCCGCCCGTTACGCGCCGGGCGAGTTCAATGAACGGCGGCGGCGCATGGCGCGCATCCCGCACGGCGCGAGTCTCATTCGCAATGCTGTTTCGGCCGCGCCCGGATTCCAGATCGAAAACGTCTTCGTCATGGCCGGCGTACCGCGCATCATGGAAGCTATGCTCGATGATATTCGGCCGCGACTGGAGCCAGGTGTGCCGGTCATAAGCCGGAGTTTGCGAACCAACTTGCCCGAGGGCCGCATTGCTGCGTCTCTGGAATCAGTTCAGAAGGCCCATCCGGAATTGAGAATCGGCAGCTATCCATTTTTCGCCGCACCAGCATCGGGCGGCGGCAGCGGTACGGTGCTGGTGGTCCGGGGACGGAACAAAATGGATGTGGATCTCGCGGCTGAGGAAATCATCGGCATTGCGGCTGCGCTTGGTGATACGGCGGTTCCGGAAAAATCGAATTAAATTTGGCTTTGAATTGGCGCAGCGCGAAGTTTTCGGTTGTGGGAAAGCCGCTTGTGTGCGACTCTTTTCGCCGGAGAAACGCCAGGAGAGGCCCATTGAAGCGCATTCTTGCAGCTTCCATTGGCGGCATTCTGTTCACTGCGGCAGGTGTTGCTGCGGCCGGGAACTTTGCGTCCAACCGTGAGGCGGATTACTTCGCCAAAGGCACGCACGAGTTCTATGTCTGGTGCGCGAGTGGGACCGATTACCTGACACGCGCCGACGGCGCGAGCGCCGAAGAAGCCCAGATCAGCCTCTACCGCTCCATCAAGGCCGCCGGAAAAGCCAGTTGCTGGCCGGTCTGGCAGGCACGCGTCGCCAGCCACTAATACATTCTATGTGTCATTCCCGGCCGAGCGAAGCGAGGGGAAGGGAACCCATCCGCCGCGCGTCTGCGCGGCGAAGAAATTCCTTTTGGCGCTCCAAGTGAGGGGTGCGTTGTGCGCTTCAATTCAATGAATTGTCCGACGCTGCGCGCGCCAGAGCCGCCTGCGCATCGGGCTGATTTGCGAACACGCCGCGCGCCGTTGTAAGCGCCTGCGCTGCCTTGTCTTTGTTGCCGAGCACCGCATAGGCGCGGATCAGCATCAGCCAGCCATTGAGGTCATCCGGGCTTGACTGCAAACGATTGGCAAGCTGCTCAACCATGGCCTCGGGATTGGGCGCCGCGCCCCCCGCACTGGCCGTCAGCGCCGCGACCTGATCAATCAGCGCTCCCCGCCACGGCGTGTTGGGCGGCGCATCGGCCAGAACACCTTCCCATAACTGCAATGCCTGGGCCTTGTCGCCACGGGTCGCCAGAGCCAAACCGGTGTAGTAGCGCGCGACCAGGTCCCTGGGATCCTGGGTCAGCACCTGCTTGAATACGTCTTCGGCATCCTTGGTGACCTGTCCGGCGGCTTCGGTCATCGCTTCGCCATAGCTCGACAGCAATTGCGGATCGGCTTCGCCCCGCTCCGTCTTTTCCGCTTGCACCGCCTGCGCCAGCGCCTTCTGCGCCTGATCAGCATTGCCAAGCGTCAGATAGCCGCGGCCAAGCAAGCTCCATCCTTCCACATCCCCCGGACGATTTGGCATGCGGCGCGCCAGCATCGCGATCAGTGATGGATAATCCGTGCGGGATGGCCCGGTAAGCGAATTCAGCGCCAGTTTCGGTTGGCCCAGAAAGCCATAAACGCCAAGCCCGATCGCCACCGTCGCCAAACCGGCAAGCGCAGCATAACCGGCGCGGCGATTAATGCCTGTCCCGGCGCCCACCCTCATGGCAGGGACAACAACAAAACCCGCCGCTACCAGCGCTACGGATGCGAAAATGAGCACCAGAACTGCAATCATGGCTTAGGGCTATATACGTATTGTCAACATTTGTAGCCCCTGTTCATTACCAGGCGCGCAAAAGAGCGCGAGCAGCCGGGCCGAAGCACAAGCTTACCACGGTGCCTCGGCTTGGCGACAAACTATAGCATTGCACTTGCGACTGACTTGCAGTAATTTTGTACTTGAGAATGGCTCGCAAGTGGCCATTGAGGAAACCCGAATCCGAGTAGCTGCGAAATGCTGGCCAGTTTGTTGATTGTGTTCCGCGAGATGCTGGAGGCCGGTCTCGTCGTCGGCATTGTGATGGCGGCCACCGAGGGCCTGGCCGGCCGTGCGTTGGCCATTCTTGGCGGAATTGGCGCCGGCGTGTCCGGTGCGGCGCTGGTCGCGGGTTTTGCCGATATGATCGCCGAAGCCGCCGAAGGCGTCGGCCAGGAACTGTTCACGGCCGGCGTTTTGCTGGCCGCCGTTGCAATGCTCACCTTTCACACCACCTGGATGTCGCGTCACGGCCGCAAGCTGGCATCCGAGATCAAAGAATTCGGCCGCGCCGCGGTGAAAGGCGACAAATCGCTGTTTGCCCTTGCGGCGGTGGTCGGTCTCGCCGTGATGCGCGAGGGTTCGGAAGTGGTGCTGTTCCTGTACGGCATCGCGGCATCGTCGCATGAAGGCATCGGGGCGATGTTCGCCGGCGGAGCGATCGGCCTCGTGCTGGCCGCCGCGGTCTCCTACGCTCTGTATCGGGGTTTGCTGACCATTCCGATGCGCCACCTGTTCAGCGTCACAAATGGAATGATTGCGCTGCTTGCGGCCGGCATGGCGGGTCAGGCAGCGGCGGTTCTTGCCGGCGCCGATGTGATTCCGTCGTGGGGCGAGCGGCTGTGGAACACATCCTTCATTTTGCCGGACGGTAGCTGGCTGGGCCGCGCGCTGCATGCGCTGATCGGCTACTCGGCAGCTCCTTCCGGTGTCCAGATCGCGGCCTGGCTCGCGACGCTGGCCGTCATCGCCGCTCTGGCAAGATGGACGCCGGACGAAAATCGAAAACCCAAACCTGCGGCCCCGCTGACCGATACAAAAGTCGCGGCACGGGGCTGATCATGCGCGCACTTCTCCTGGCATTGACGGTCTCGCTTCTCGCTTCTGCGGCCAATGCGGACGATCCGCAATTGGTCATCAAGGACCACAAATTTCAGCCCGAGCGGCTCGAAGTCCCAGCCGGCGTGAAATTCAAGCTGATGGTCCGGAACAATGATCCGACTGCGGAGGAATTCGAAAGCTTCCAGCTCAACCGTGAAAAGGTCGTGCCGCCGGGCAAGGAGATTCCCGTCTTCCTTGGCCCGCTCGACCGCGGTGAATATCCGTTCTTCGGCGATTTCCATCAGGATACCGCCAAGGGCGTGCTGGTCGCCAAATAATCTTGACAATCTGATCCGGGGAATAGGGGATGCCGTTATCTCAGCGGACGGAGAGGTGGATTCTTGGCGCGTGTCTTGCCGTGTGGCTGGCGGGATATGCGTTGCCGGCCAGGGCCGATATCGGCGAACTCTATGTCTATTCGCCGATTCTCGACGGCGCCGGAATTGCGGAAATCGAATATCGCGGCGCGCGGACATTCGATTCCGATCCCGCCAAGGACAATGCGCAGTCGCAAAAACTCTCGTTCGGATACGGCATCACCGACTGGTGGTTTGTCGAAGCCTATGGCGAATTTGCCCGCGACCCCGGACCCGGAAACTCGACGCATTTCGACGGCACCGAGTGGGAGTCGGTTTTTCAACTGACGGAGCCCGGCGAGTACTGGGCCAATCTCGGCCTGATCGCGGAATACGAGCGGGTTGCGAATCGCAAAACCGATTCCGATGAATTGGAATTCGGGCCCCTGCTCGAGCATGATTTCGGTCCGACGACCATGGATTTGAATCTGGTCCTTACCCGTCAACTGGGGCCCGTCATCTCCGAACCGGGCGTCAGCATCGCCTATCGCTGGGAAACGCGTTGGCGCTTGTTTCCGCAATTCCAGCCGGCCATCGAAGCCTTTGGGAATTTTGGACCAATCAGCCACTTCAGTCCCGGCGAGCAGCAGCAACTGTTCGGCCCGGGAGCAGCGGGAAAATTCCATCTCGGCTTTCTTCCCGGCGATCTCCAATACGATATCGGTTACCTGTTTGGACTGACGCCCTCATCGCCAGCAGGCACGGTGAAAATCATTCTCGAATACGAATTCCCGCTGTGACCGCAGTGTTTCGCTAAAAAATTCCCGGGATCACGCGATAGCGCACCTTCTGCCGATACTCCGAATATCCCTGAAGGTCGCGGAGCAGCACTCTTTCCTCGTTTTCGATCCGGAAATAGAGAATGAACAGGAAGAGAGGTACGAGGAGCAGCGTCCACCACGAGCCGAGCGCGAGCGGTATCCCCAACACCAGTAACAGCGCCGCAAAATACATGGGGTGCCGGACATAGGCGTAGAGGCCGGTCGAGATTACTTTTTGCCCCTCTTCGACCCGAACGTTCGCCGCGGCATAGGTGTTCACCTTCGACACCAGGTAGAAAAAATAGAACGACAGAACGATGAGAACGTCGCCCAAAACCGGCACATACCAGGGCATGTTTGACCAGCGAAACCGGTGATCCAGCGGCGGCAGGACGATCAGTGGCGCAAATGCGACATAGAGAGAGACGATGATGATCTTCTGGGCTGGTTCCTTTTCGTACGAGATTCCAGCCTCAGTGCGGCGCTTGAGCAGCGCCGGATCGTGCTTGGCCAGATACAAGGTGTATGCGCCCGAGCAGACAACAAAGGTGGCCACGAACGCCCAGCCTTGCCAGTAGTCAAGTGTTCCGGCCGAAACAAAAATCAGCGCAACAAGAATCAGCGTTCCGAGAACGGAAGACCGGATCAGCTGTTTGTACAGTGCATTCACGTCATCGGCCTTCGCTCGCTTCGCACTGCGATTCTCGGCCCTCCTTCGCCAAGGCTTCGGAGGGCATCCCGCTTCGCGACCAGGGACCAGGCAATCCTGCGAAACGCGTAGCGCGAAGCAGGATGGTGGCCCCGGCCGGACTTGAACCGGCACGCCCGTTTCCGAGCTACGGATTTTAAGTCCGTTGCGTCTACCATTCCGCCACGGGGCCGAACCCGCGTTTTCAATAGTCTATCGGATTGGCCTTGCAAGATTCATGGACGTTTCGGGCGGGTCGTGGAACCTATTTTCGGACATTTCCGTTTAACCACCAGGGGCGAGAGTTTAACGGCCGGGGTATCCTCGCATGATGTTTTTGGATGTGTGCATCATTCTCGTCGGGTTTTCGCTCCTGGTCGCGTGGTATGTGCCGGACGACGTTTTCAAAGTGGATTCCGGCGAGGACGCGCCGGTGCGTGTGCGCGAACGTGCTCGCGGCAACAAAAAGCCGCGGCGATAAATTTATCCCGCTACGCTGGTTTGGGCACCAAAAGCCAGTCCAGATTCGGTTCGGTCTCGATTCTCTGCAGCCGGTCGAACAGCCGGCCCATGGCGGGCGCCGGATAGCGCTTCGCCAGCAGCATGAATTTCTCGCGCAAACCCGCTTCGTCCAGCGGATTGGCCGGAGTGCCGGAAAACTCGGTGGCGCGGCGCGTCAGCTTGCGTCCGTCCTTCAGCACCACCGAAACGACGCTGGTAAGATCATCATTGGGCTGACC
>JAGWSK010000019.1 GCA_028869355.1 Alphaproteobacteria bacterium
AGGCGCGCGAACCGGAGCGGAAATTGATCGCCGCCAGCGTTCCGGAATGGCTGATCGCAAAAACCAGATTGCGGTCGATCACCGGCCGCCCCGCAATGTCGTTGATGATAGTCAGCGAAGTCACATTGCCGGTGCGGGTCAGCGTGTCGTTCCAGGCCGGCGTGCCATTTTCGGCGCGCAAAGCAAACAGTTCGCCCGAGCTGTAGGGAACGACCACGGTGTCCCCGGAAACGCCGACACTCGCGCTCGACAACACGCCCGCGCTTTCGACCGTTCCGTGATGCGACCACAGCTGGTGTCCATCGGCCGCATCCAGCGCCTGCGTCTCATTCTCCTGCGTGACAACGTAAACTCGTCCGTCCACGACGACAGGGGCCGAGTGCACCGGCACCGTGGTGTCGGCCGTCCATAGTTGTTTGCCGGAATGCGCGTCCAGCGCGATCACATTGCCGAAACCCGTAGCAGCAAACAGTTTGCCGCCGTCGTAAGCGAGCCCGCCACCAAAGCCTTTGCTTGGATCGACTTTATCGGGGCCAATGAGCCCGAAAAAAGACGATGGGCCGACCCGCAGATCGGGCGCGATACTCTTGTCCCACACGGGTTTGCCGGTCTTTGCGTCGAACGCATACACATGAGTATCCGCATCGAGGACATAGACCATGCCATCGGCGACGATCGGCGGCGCGGTCAGGCGGGAATCATCATCGGTGCCCTTACCGGCCGAGGCGCTCCACAGTTGCTCGAGCGGACCATCCGCCATCAGGTTGCCGACAACATTGTCCGGCGTGCCGCCTGGCTCGGGCCAATCGGTGTTTTTCCGCGGCGACGGCAGGTCCATTTTGGACGAGGCCAGTTGCGGGTCGGCTGTCAACTCTGCGTCGGACGCGATAATTGAAATCCGCTCGCCCTGGATTTTGGTTTTCCTGGTACCGAGATCAAAAAAATCCTGGATCGAGCGAAACGTGTCGCATCCCGACAATACAGTCGCCCCGGCGAGCAGCAGGGCAATGGTGACTTTACGCGACAACTTCACGGTTTCTTCCCCTGAACTGATGGTGCTGGTGCGGCCGCCGGCGCCGCTGCTTTGGCGGGTGCCTCCGCGGAACCGCCCGAGGCCTGCGGCGGCGTCACCGTGCCCTGCGGATTGGCCTTAAGGAATTCCGAAATGCCGCCGGCGCGTTGACGGAGAGTCTGCGGCGCTGCCGCGTCCTGGGCTATCTGCTGATATTCGGTGATCGCCTGATTGCGATTGCCGTCCTTCAGATCGACATAGGCGATCACTTCGGAGGCCGCGAAGCGCCACGGATTGTCCTTGCCCGCGAGCGGCTGCAGCAGCGCGACGATTTCCGGCTTCGGCGAAGCGTCGGCCAGAGTCCAGGCCAGCCGCAGCCGTGCTGCACTCGCGAGGATAGGGTCGGAAAGCGAAGTGAGCTGGCGCAAAAGATCGATCGATTGGTCGCGCTTGCCCTCGGCAAGATAGACGCCGGCGAGGCGGAATTTGGCCAAGTCCTCGTATCCGCCGGGCGCGCTCTTCGCCAGCGGCGCAAGCGCGGTCTCGGCCGTGACATAATTGCCCGATGTGGCGACCTGATCGGCTTTCTGCAATTCATCCGAGACCCGTTGCCGCTGGCCGAGATCGTAGCGCAGCCAAACCTGCCATGCGGCGACTGCCGCGACGATCAGGACCGCCAGCGCGATGATGTAGTTGCCGTACTCCTTCCAGAGTTTTTCGTATCTTTCGCGGCGTACGTCTTCTTCAACTTCCTGGAAGATGTCGCTCACTGCGCCATTCCTTGCTTCTGTGATTTTCCCGAAAGCCCGCCGGGCATGGCCCAGCGGCCGAATTCACTTCGACTGCTTGCGCATCGCATAGACGTTTTCCTGGCCGGGAAAACGCCGGTTCCTGACATCGTCGGCATATTTGACAACCGCTGCTTCGATGGCCGGTCCAAGATGGGCGTATTCGCGGACAAAACGAGGTGGGTGCGGATTAAGACCCAGCATATCTTCCATCACCAGGATTTGACCGTCGCATTGCGGCGAAGCCCCTATTCCAATCGTCGGAATCGCGATCCTGGCCGTGATCTTTGCCGCCAGCGGTTCGGCCATGCCTTCCAGGACCACCGCAAATGCACCGGCTTCGGCAACTGCTGCGGCATCGGCCTCCAGAGCTGGCCACTCCGATGCATCGCGGCCGGTGGTGCGGAAGCCGCCCATCACCTGAACCATTTGAGGCGTCAGGCCGATATGGGCCATGACCGGAATCCCGCGTTCGGTCAGATAGTGGATAGTGCTCGCCATTCGCGCCCCGCCTTCGATTTTCAGCGCGGTGCAGCCGGTTTCCTTCATCGCGCGCGCGCCGTTGCGGAAGGCGATTTCAGCGCTTTCCTCATAGGAGCCAAACGGCATGTCGAGCACCACGAGCGCCCGGCGGCTGCCACGCATGACCGCCTGGCAATGGAGAATCATCAGCTCCAGCGACACACCCAGCGTGGTCTCCATTCCATGCATCACCATGCCAAGCGAGTCGCCGACCAGCATCACATCGACATGATTGTCGAGCAGCCTGGCAGTATGGGCGTGGTAGCAGGTCAGGCAGACAATCGGTGTGCCACCTTTGCGGGCGCGAATTTGCGGGACCGTGATCCGGGCCGTCTGATCATGTACGGACATGGGACACCCTATAGCATTTTCCCCAGAAGTGGTTGCTCTATATAACGTTTGGCGGAAACGCGCCACGGCGCGGAGCAGCAAAAAAGGGGCACGTGGGTGCCCCCTTTGCTTGAATCAAATTACCTGACCGGTATTAGCCGCCGCCGGCGCCGTCCGCCCGGTTCCGTGGCCCACCCGGTGCAAACAGACTGACCGAATTAGCGAACCGCAGTGCCGCGGGGCTCAATGCCGTCGTGCCATCGGCATTCGGATCATTCATGCCCTGAATCATGTACAGCCGCCCGCGGGTAAACAGCAGATTGACCGTCAGACGCGCCTTGTTGGGGCAATCGAGACCGCTCACCTCTTTGTACCACTTGCGCGCTGCCTCAATCTGGCCGGGCTGATCAGGGGCTTTGTCGCTGCGGCAATCGATTGTGACGAAGTGGCCGAACACTGCGGCTTTACCGGGCTCGACGCGGGAAACCTCATTCGCGCTCACATCGCCCAACAGCGACAGTTCGAATTCCGCCTCAATCAGCAGGCTGGCGCCATCCGCCGCGCGATCCTGCAAATCGACGACACTGGCAACATAGCTCGCGTCAGCTTCCTTCCGGCTGTAGATATGCACCGGCGCATTACCGACCAATACGGTGTGATAGGTGCCTGTCGCCGTTGCCGGCTCATCGGGAAATTCAACCGCAAAGCCGAGGTCGTTGTACGGATGCTCTTTCCACGCAGCAAATGCCGTGCCTGACATCAGCGCGATACTCGCCGCCGCAAGCAAGACTCCAGTCAAACGCAAGTGCCGTCTCCCATTTCGTGAAATTCAGCGAAAACTGCCACAAATGGCAGTGCTTGTCGCGCTCAAATCGTCAACAGATGCATCGGCCAAGTTGCTGTGGTATAGACCGGACTTACCTTCCAGGAAGCCGCCACCAGGGGAACCACGCCTATGAAATTCAGGGTCATCGCGACCGCCGCCGTCTGCACTTGCGTGGCGATGCCGGCCTTCGCCCATCACTCCTTCTCGATGTTCGATCATGACAAAAATATCACCATGACGGGCACGGTGAAGGAATTGGAGTGGACCAACCCGCATGCCTGGTTGGACATCGTTGCGACCGATGAAAAATCCGGCAAAGCTGTCCAATGGTCGTTCGAAATGGGTGGGGTCGGACAGATTGCTCAGCAGGGCTGGAAGCCCGATTCAGTCAAGCCGGGCGACAAGATCTCGGTCGTGATGCATCCGCTCAAAGATGGTTCGCATGGCGGTCAATATGTGTCCGCCACGCTGCCCGATGGCCGCGCATTCAAGAACAATCAGGACAACCGCGCGAACAACAACGTCATTCAGTAAGCGCTGCAAAACAGAGGCCCTGCGGAATTTATCCTGCAGGGCCTTTGTTTATAGATACGGAAGAATAGCGATTATTCTTCCTGTGGCGCGGGTCCGGCGCCTTCCTCGAACACGGCTTCGGCGTTGGTGGTGACTTCCTCGGCTTCGGCCTGCTCGGCCAGCACATCTTCGCCGCGCGCCTGGCGTTCGGCCTCGTCTTCGGTCCGCGCCACATTGATCGTCACCGGCACCCGAACTTCGGGATGCAGCACGACGGAAATCTCGTGCAGCCCGATAGCCTTGATTGCCTTGTCGATCGGCACCTGCGTACGCGCGATGCTGAATCCTCCCGCCGTGACCGCATCGGCGATGTCACGTGGCGACACCGATCCGTATAACTGGCCGCGGTCACCCGCCTGGCGCAACAGGACGAATGTTTTGCCCTTGAGCTTTCCGCCAACCTGTTCGGCTTCTTTGCGCTGCTCCAGATTCCGCGCTTCCAGCTGCGCGCGTTGGGTTTCGAAATAGGCGAGGTTGGATTTGGTTGCCCGCAGCGCCTTCTTCTTCGGCAGCAGATAATTGCGGGCGAACCCGTCCTTCACTTTAACCACGTCACCGATCTGTCCGAGTCTTTCAACCCGCTCCAGCAGAACCACTTGCATGTTGCACCTATCGGATGACGTAAGGCAGCAACGCCATGAAACGGGCGCGCTTGATCGCTTTGGCCAGCTCACGCTGCTTCTTGGCGCAAACCGCCGTGATTCGCGATGGGACGATTTTGCCGCGCTCTGAAATATAGCGCTGCAGCAGTTTGACATCCTTGTAATCGATCTTGGGCGCATTCTCTCCCGAAAATGGGCACGTCTTGCGGCGGCGGAAAAACGGCCGGCGGGTCAGCGCGGGTTGGGTGCTCATGCTGCGGCTCCTTCGGTTTCGGCGGCGGCGCCATCCTCACGCGTGCGGGCGCGGGCTTCGCCTTCGCGTTTGCGGCTCGAATTCGACTGCTCGAAAGATTCGACCCGGGTGGTGATGAATCGCAGCACGTCTTCATTGATCTTCAACTGCCGCTCCAGTTCGGCAATCGCTTTGGCCGGCGCATTCAGATTCAACAGGACATAATGGCCCTTGCGGTTTTTCTTGATGCGATAAGCCAGAGTCCTGAGACCCCAATATTCCTGTTTTTCGAGCTTGCCGCCTTCATTCTCGATGATCGTCTTAAGATGCGTGGCGAGCGCATCCACGGCTTGCGCGCTGATATCCTGACGCGCAATCAGCATATGCTCGTAGAGAGCCATTTTGAGTTTGTTCCCTTGTTTAAGGTGCGGCACGCATGGCAGTGGGATCTGCCGCTGCGCGACGGTTCGCAAAAAGACCGGACCATCCGGCACGCCGCAGGTCGCCCTGCGGATTTGCGACCGCACCCGTTGAGGCGCTGGCCTATAGCGGAATCCCCGGCCATTCCGCAACCCTTGGAAATCATGTTCACGTATTGTTCTCATTACCGGCTTTGGCTATGCTCAGGGCGTCTGAAGGGGAGATTGAACATGAAGGGGCCATTCCTCAGCGCGGCCACCGCAGTCGTGATTCTGGCGGTTTCACCCGTCGAGGCCGCCCATGCCGCAGCAGTTGGACGGATGGGCGCCTGGTATTCACCCGGGCCGCCAGCGGACTGATGCAAGTCGGGGACACGCGCCCCCGGTTTGATCAAAGATTTGGAAATGTCCTTACGATTCTGAAATCGCTCCATGCCAATATAGAGATCAGACGAATCTCGGAATCGGGACATTTGCCCCGCTTGCGCCTGGCTTCGCACCGCTCTATGCGGATCGCCCGCACTGGTGTCGTGCTTTCGAACCTCGCATGATGTCGATATCGAATGCGCGTTGCGAAGTTCGAAACCGAAACGACGCCAGAATCAGTAGTTTGCAGGTGTCATTCCCCGCCTCCGCCGAAAGCTTCGGCGGGCGAGAAGCGGGACACCGGGAGGAATCGGTGCGAGCGTTCATTTTTCCCGGTCAGGGGAGTCAATTGGTTGGGATGGGTAAGGCTTTCGCCGAGGCTTTCGCGACGGCCCGCGAAGTGTTCGAGGAGGTCGACGATGCGCTGGGTCAGCGTCTTTCGCGAGTCATGTGGGAGGGACCGCCCTTGGACCTTGAGCTGACGGAGAACACCCAGCCCGCCATCGTCGCCCATTCCATGGCGATCGTGCGCGTGCTGCAGCGCGACGCAGGACTCGACCTTGCGCGCCACGCGCGCCTCGCCGCCGGTCATTCGCTGGGTGAATATTCGGCGCTGTGCGCCGCCGGCGCGTTCACGCTCGCCGACACCGCAAGGCTGGTGCGAATTCGCGGACAGGCGATGCAGGCGGCTGCTCCGGTTGGCAGCGGCGGCATGACTGCTCTGCTCGGCATTTCGATCGATGATGCGGCGAAGATCGTGGACGAAGCCGGAGGCGCCGGCGTCATCGTCATCGCCAATGACAATGCACCGGGACAGGTCGTCATTTCCGGCGAAACAGCCGCGCTCGACAGAGCTGCCGAGATCGCCAAGTCCAAAGGTGCGAAACGGGCGATTCCACTGCCCGTCAGCACACCCAATCATTCGCCATTGCTCAAATCCGCGGGTGAGGCCATGCGCGAAGCTCTTGAGCAGGTCGTGATCCGCCCGCCTGCCGTGCCCGTCGTCAGCAACGTCACCGCGGCCGAAGTTTCAGAACCGGAAACCATCCGCCGCCTGCTGGTGGAACAAATCACTTCTCGCGTGCGCTGGCGCGAGACTGTATCGGGATTCCGCGCGCTGGGTGTTTCGACCACGGTGGAAGCGGGCGGCGGCAAAGTCCTGACCGGCATGGTCCGGCGAATCGATCCTGAGCTGGCGACTGTCAGCATCGATTCGCCGAAGGATATCGAAACCTTCGCAACGACCTTGTGAAAGGCGAAAACCATGTTCGACCTGTCCGGAAAAACCGCGCTCGTCACCGGCGCCTCGGGCGGCATCGGTGCAGCCATCGCGAGGGTTTTGCATGGGCAGGGCGCGCGCGCCGTCTTGTCCGGCACGCGTACGGAGCAATTGGAAAAACTGGCGGCGGAACTGGGCGATGGCCGGGCCTTCGCGGTTACCTGCAATCTGGGGATACCGGCCGAAGTCGATGGTCTGGTCGCCAAAGCGGAAGCCGCGTCCGGCGCTCCGATCGACATTCTC
>JAGWSK010000115.1 GCA_028869355.1 Alphaproteobacteria bacterium
CTTCCCGGTTTCCGGCAAGCTTCGGCAGGCCCACGTCCGCAATCGCGCCCATCACGGCGATCAGCATAATGATGAATGTCAACGCCACCGACCACACAAGATACATCAGTTCACTTGTCACGGCGGATATCCCCCCGAAGGAATGGCTGACGGCGAATCCGGCAGCGCTTAATTATAGCGATGTCGTCCCACGAAAGCGCCGACGGCCCCATTCCGGGGCCGTCGTTGCTTATTGGGTGACGATCAGCCGTGCCCGTGGCCGTGACCGCCACCGCCGGCACCGCCCGGCGGTCCACCGCCACCGCCATGCGGTTCTCCTCCGCCGCCGGCACTCGGGGGTGGTCCGCCACCGCCGCCACGAGGCCTACCGCCACCGCCAAATCCCGGAGGCGGTCCACCGGCCGCAAAATGCGGCCCGCCACCGCCGCGCGGTCCACCACCATGTGGCCCACCCGATGCCATGGCCGGCCCGCGCTCCGCAGGTCCGGCATAATGTGCCGCTGGTCCGCGCGGCGCCATTTCGGCGCGGCCGGCAAAATGCATCTGCTCCTGACCGCGCGGTCCGCGGGCCGCAACGCCGGGCTGGCGCGGACTGCCTGCGAACCGCGCCGGGCTGCGTTCCGTAGACGGAGCATTCGGCGCCGCCCCACGTCCCGCTTCACGCGCCGTCCGGTTCGCGGCCGGGCCGCGTTCCGTAGACGGAGCATTGGCCGCCGCTTCGCGCGCCGTCCGGTTCGCGCCGGGGGCGCCATTCGGCGCACCCGCTCCGCGCACCACGCCATTGGGCACAGCATTTGCCGCCGCACGGTTGCCGAAAGTGGCGCGGCCGCCTCTTGCTGCCGCCGCGGCATTCAGCGGAACCGCCTGCGCATTGGCCGCCGCGTGCGGATCGCCGCCATGCCGCGAAACTTCGGCCGTATGCACCCGCTGGCCGGTGCTGATCGGATCGATCGGTGCACGCGCGCCCAGCACATTGTGTGCCGGTGTGGCCGCAAAACTTCGCCCGCTGGCCCGGCCGATGGCCGCCGGATCGATACTGCGGTTCGCCACATAGCCGTTGACGTTGGCGTAATTCGTCACATCACGCGTCGTGCCGATCAGACGCCGCGCCTGTTGCGGATCGGCTGCGAAGGACGTGAAATTCCGGTCGGCGAAATGCGCCTGGGGCACGAATACCCAGGCCGATGCGGCCAGCCAGTTCGGTCCGTAATTCGGCCCGTACCAGTCCATATAGCCATAGGCGCGATCGGCATCGTTCCACGCCACCGGCCATACTTCCTGACCGGCCAGCCAGGCGTCGTCGGGCGGCATCGGACACCAGCCGATATCACCGTCGCCTTCGCGCCAGATCACCCAGGCCGGCGCCCACACATAACCGGGAACCCACAGCCAGCCATATTGCGGATCATAAACCCAGCGGCCGTAGTGAAACGCGATGTCGCCCCAGCGATAGTCCGACACCCACAGCCATCCGGCATCGCTATAGGCCCAGTGACCGTGCCGGTAATAAGGACGAAAATCGGCGACCGTGGGCATCCACACATCGCCCCAGTGCGGGTGATAGAACCAGCGTCCATAGGGCGTCAGTTGGCGGTGGAAATAGTTGAAGCTGACGGTGAGCGCGACCTGGGCCGTTGCCGGCTTTGAGTCCGTCACCAGTGCGGCCGGAATGGCCGCACATGCCAGCGCCGCCGCCAGCACCTTGGCCGTGAGTTTATGCGACATGGCGCGCTCCAATCTTCAGCACGTGCTCGTGCCCTCCATGCCGACAACGGGGCCATGGAACCTGCCGTTCCCTTCAATGCGACGCGGCATGGCAGCAACGTGAACGGCGTTACGGGTGGGGTAAGCGCGTTCGAGCCGGCCGCTTTTGATGTTGCTCGCGCACTGGCCGCGTCGCTCACAGCCAGGCGAAATCCCACCGCGGCAAAATGCGGCCTATCCCTTACCCGGGATCAAACCCGCGGCAAGCGCCATGCGGACCAAATCCGGGAGACTGCGCGCCTGCATCTTGTCCATGACATGGGCACGGTGAATTTCCACCGTGCGCGGGGAAATCGAAAGCTCGTAGGCGATCACCTTGTTCGGCCGCCCCGCAACCAGATGCTTCAGGACATCCTGCTCGCGCGGAGTGAGCTGCGCAATAAGCTGAGCGGCGTGTCCGGCTGCCTCCGACGAAGTGCGCGACTGTTCGCCGGCAGCCACGGCGCGCCGGACTGCCGCCAGCAGCAGCTCTTCGTCAAACGGCTTTTCCAGAAAATCAACCGCGCCCGCCTTCATCGCGCGCACGGCGAGCGGCACATCGCCATGCCCGGTCACCACGACTACCGGCACGCCGATCTTCCGCGCCGTCAGTTCCTCCTGAAGCTGCAACCCGTCCATTCCCGGCATCCGGATATCCGCGATCAGGCACAGGGCCTGGCGCAGTTGCGGATCCACCAATACACCCGCCGCGGAATCATGTTCGTTCACCAGGTAGTCTGATGATTCCAGCAGCGCGCGGAGCGAGTCGCGGACGTCGGCATCGTCATCCACAATCAGAATCGGGGCGTCCGCCATAGTCAATCCTCGCTCGCAACGGGTAACAAAATGCGGAATTCGGCGCCCCCGATTTCACTCCGGGCCGCCGAGATTCGTCCGCCATGCGCTTCCACGATGGATTGGCAGATTGAAAGTCCGATCCCCATGCCCTTTTCCTTCGTCGTGACAAACGGATGAAACAACCGGCCGGCCACTTCCGGCGCCAGACCTGGACCGGAATCGGACACTGAGATCAGCACGCCTTCCGGTGAAAGCGAAGTCGCGAACTTGAGCTTGCGCAGATTCACCGCTTGCATGGCCTCGATTGCGTTGCGGGCAAGATTCACGATCACCTGCTGGATCTGTACCTTGTCGATCATCACCGGCGGCAGATTGGGCTCAAATTCCGTCGTCACCGTGACATTTGGATCGGCGGACGCGATGGATGCGAGAATCAAAGCCTCCTGGATCACCAGATTGATGTTGGAGGGCGCTCGCGCGCTTTCGCGCTTTTCGACGAAATCGCGAAGTTGGCGGATGATCTGTCCCGCCCGCGTGGTCTGGGCCACCGCCTTCTCGATCAGCTCCGATGCCCTCAGGGCAGCGGGGTCCTTCGCATTGGCCAGCGTGCGCCGCGCCGCATTTATGTAATTCATGATCGCGCTGAGCGGCTGATTGAGTTCATGCGCGAGGGCCGCCGACATCTGACCCATGGCCGAAAGCCGGGAGACGTGCAGCAACTCGCTCTGCAGGTCCTGCACCCGGCGGGCGGTCATCGTGCGCGACGTCAGGTCGTGGACGATTCCGACAAAAATCCGCTCGCCGTTCAGGACGCCTTCGCCGACCGACAGATACATCGGAAATGTCGTACCGTCCTTGCGCCGGCCAACCACTTCGCGGCCGATGCCGATGATCTTCTTTTGCCCGGTGCCAAGATAGTTTTCGATGTAGCGGTCATGCTCTTCGTGATAGGGCGAAGGCATCAACATATTGACGTTGCGGCCTGCGACCTCATCCGCCGCATAACCGAAAAGTTTCTGTGCCGATTCATTCCAGATTCGGACGATTCCCCGGCTGTCGATGACAATGATTCCGTCCACCGCAGTGGACAGAAGCATGCGGAACAGAACGTCCTGATCGTCTTCCGGCATATACGCAGTCTCACCTACGGCTTTCGCGGGGCCAATTGACACGGATCAAAATAGGCCCGTCCGGCGCAGCTACAAGGGAGACGTGAAGACGCATTTTCGGCCGGAGGCAATGGCGATGAGGAAACAGGTTTTCGCAGTATTATCCGTGGCATTGCTGCTCGTAGCCGCTCCGGCGTTTCCGGCCGCGCTGCCGCCGGGCAATGCCGAAGCGGGCAAGCAATTGGTGCTCAATTCCTGCACCGCCTGTCACGCGCCCATGGAGCCGGCGCACGCAACGGACGGCGCGCCGCCGCTGTCGTTCCTCGCCCATGACAACAAGGCGGATCCGCGCTGGGTGCGCGCCTGGCTGATGGATCCTCACCCGCCAATGCCGGGCATCATGTTGTCCCGTCAGCAGGTCGCTGACGTCATGGCCTATCTCTCCACCCTGCCGGCCGACTGATCCGATGCGCAGAACCCGTGCCCGAGTTTTTGCGCTCGCAACAGGAGTGTCGCTGTTCGCATTAACCGCTGGCGGCAATGCACTCGCCGTGCCGGCCTTCACCGCCCAGACCGGCCAGGTCTGCGCCGCATGTCACGTCGGCGGCTTTGGTCCGCAGCTCACACCGTTCGGGCGCGAATTCAAGCTCAGCGGCTATACCTTGCGCGCGTCACCCGAATTCACCGTGCCGCTTTCCGCCGTCGCCGTTGCAGATTTGGTTCACACCCAAAA
>JAGWSK010000116.1 GCA_028869355.1 Alphaproteobacteria bacterium
CAAAGCGCCGCTGAATGCGCAATACGGTGCGCTGGACACCCGGATTACTTCGGGCTGGAAAGCGTTCGACACCGAACTGACGGCGGCCGGCGTCCCGCATGAGGGCCATGTCTATCCGGGCGCCAACCACGGCTTCCACAACGATACGACCCCACGTTACGACCAGGCCGCGGCGACCGAGGCCTGGCAACGCACGATCGACTGGTTCAACAAATATCTGCGGACCTGATCGAACTGGGTCGTAGTTAAGGAAAGCGGCGGGCCCCCCGGGCACTTTTGCGATTTCTTTGAATTGCAAAAGTGCCCTCGACTTTTCTAATTGGCGCGTTTTCTACGCCGATCCGCTTGCGCTGAAAGCTCCGGCGGATCGGCGGAAAACGCTGCGGGGCCCGCCGTTTTCATTTGCAGACTATCTCGCGTAAAATCCGCGCGCTACGCCAGCAGGAGAAACGAAGATGCCGGCTCCGAAGTCAACCGCATTTCCCGTATTTCTGGCATCTGCGTTGACTTGCATTGCAGTTGCGGGCGATCCTGCACGTGGCGCCGACAGCAGGGGGACGCCGAATTTCGCGCCGAACAGCACGACCGCCTGGGTACCCGCGCAACGGGCGGGTGACGAATTCATGCCGCCGCCGAGCGGACCCGGGCCGGTTGTGTCGGACGCCGCGCATCCCTACTCACCGAATCTCGGCACGCTGGGACAATCGACGTTCCGGGTCGCCGAGCTGAACAATCCGGTGCTCCAGCCCTGGGTGAAGGAGCGGATGAAAAAAGTGAATGACGACGTGCTGGCGGGAAAAATTCCCTTCACGGCACGCGAGCGCTGCTGGCCCGGCGGCGTCCCGGATTTCGATGTCTATGAGCGCGATCGCCCGGTGTTCTGGATCCAGACGCCAAAGGAAATCGTCATCGTCAATGAGCACGATGCGCAGACGCGCCATATTTACCTGAACGTGCCGCATTCCGCGAACCCGGAACCGTCATGGTACGGCGAATCGGTCGGGCATTTCGAAAACGGCACACTGGTCGTCGACACGATCGGTCTGAACGATAAGACCTTTGTTGACAATTACCGCACGCCGCACACCACCAAATTGCATGTGGTTGAGCGGTTCAGCCTGATCAATGGCGGCAAGACGCTGCACGCCCTGATCAGGGTGGACGATCCCGGCGCTTTCAACATGCCATGGTCGGCCGTTCAGGAATGGAAACGGCGTGACAGCGAACCGATCACTGAACTGATCTGTGCCGAGAACAATACGGGTTACTTCAATTACGACGTGGCGCCGATCCCGACCGCCGCCAAACCGGACTTTTGAGCGCGGCTCCGGTTGGAAGCGAGCAGCAGAATCCACAGGCAACCGAAGAACATCGGGATTGAAACCAGCAGGTACATTGTGCGCAGCGGCCAGTGCAGCGCCAGCATCGCGCCGGCGAACAGCACGCTGATAATCGAGCCGCAGCGGGCAAAACCATGCGCCCAGCTTACCCCGGTCGAACGGATCGATGTCGGATAGAGCGTCGCCGCGAAGGCGCCGAGCGTGATCTGACTTCCAATATTGAAAAACCCGGCTGCGAATATCGCCGCCGCCAGCGGGTAAAAACCTGCGCCCGCGAATCCGATCAGGCTGATGCACAATCCGCCGGCCACGAACGCAACCGCCAGCACCCTGTCGAAGCCGAAGCGGTCCGCCAGGAAGCCCATGGTGATGATGCCGAGCATGCCGCCGAATTGCAGCGATGCGGCCGCGCGCAAAGCCTCACCCGCCGGCAATCCGGTTTCGGTGGTGAGCGTCGGCAGCCAATTGTTGAGATAGTTCAGCGCCAGCAAATTCATGAAGAAGCTGAGCCAGATCAGGACGGTTATTCCGGCGCGCCCTTCGGTGAACAGCTTGCCCGGGCGCAAACGCCGCGCATCCTGTGCGCCTTCCACAGCGATACGGAATTCCGTATCGGGCGCAAATTGGAGCTGCGGATTGATTCGCCGCAGAATGGCGATGATCGCGCCGGTCCGGCGGCGGATTGTCAGATATCGAACGGATTCCGGCAGCCAGATGGATAAAGCTGCGGCCATCACCAGCGTCATCACCGTCGCCACATAAAACTGGGATGGCCAGCCGAAACGCGGGATCAGAGCGGAGGCCACTATACCGCCAAGGGCAGAGCCCACCGCGTAACCGCAGCCCATCAACGTCACCATGGCGCCGCGGCGGCGCGACGGCGCGAACTCATTGCCGATGACGATACCAAGGGGTACCAATGCGCCGAGTCCCAGGCCCGCAAGGAAGCGCACAGTCATCAATACGCCGAGACGCGTCGAGCCCGGGATTGCTGTGACTATCAGCGGCACCTGGGTGACCAGCAGCGAAAACAGGGCGACGTAAGTGACAGTGGAGACAATCACTCGCTTGCGGCCAAAGCGATCAGCAAGCGGTCCGACGAAAATCGCGCCGAACGCGACGCCAACGATCCCGGCGGAGAACACGGGCCCCAGAGCCCCACGTCCGAGATGCCAGTCGCGCCCAATCGCGGGAGCGACATAGGCCAGAGACTGTGTGTCGACACCGTCCAGAAACAGCGTGATCCACGCCATCAGCGCGATGACGCACTGATACAGGCTCACGTTTTGCGAATCGATGACCTCCGCAACGTCGACCGTCCTGCCCAAAACCATCTCCGGTAATCGAATTGCACCAATCTAACCTGTTCCCTCGCGTCCGGCGAGTGGAGAGCAGCAGCTTGGGCGCAGCCGGTTGCTGGATTTCTTTCCCGCGAGACTGCGAAGACTGTCGGGTTAAATCTGTGCGGAGAAGCTTGAATCAGAACTCCGACGCATGCCTGGTTGGGGCCCCGGGCGAAGACGAAAAAATGCGCGATAAATGAAGCGGGGCAACAGGCCCCACTCCACCGGCAGATTCTATTTGTTCAATGCCACCGCCGATTTGCTTCCGCTCTTCGCGTAAGCAACTCCGCGATAGACCGTGCCATAGGCCGGCCCCAGCACGGTTCTGAAAGTCTCTTGCGCAACCGGCCCGGTCATGGTCGTTGCGGCAAGAATATCGGTAATCCTGACCACTTTATTCGGATCGGCGCCCGCATCACCCGACGCGCTCGACGTGGAAGTGGTCGCCCACAGCGTCACGGTGCCGTTTCCGTGTACCACGCCGGTGAGATTGCGCAGACCGACCGTAGTCACGTCCGGATATTGTCCGTCCGCACCGGTCAGGTTCGCGTCGACGACGCCAATCAGGCCTTTGGTCAGCACGTAATCGAGCTGCCATGTGCCGTTGACCAGGCTCCATTTTTCCAGCCCGGCATGTTGTGTTTGATCGGTTACGTTGCCAGAGCCCTCGTCAGCCACATACATGGTGGTCGCATTGGCGAAAAACACGCCAAATGGCGTGAAATTGCCGCCCGTGATTTTGGCTGAATCTGTCGGAAAGCCGGGCGCAATGCTGATCGTGGTCGAAGCTGCGTTTGCCACGGTCGGGAGTCTATCGACCGTGTACACGGTCTGGACACCGTTGCTGCCGCTGCCTTTGGTGAAATACAGCGCGCCGCCGAATTCGGTGATGCCGCGATAATTATTGTCCTTGCCGGGCTTATCCGGCTTGTTCGGTGGAAACACATATTGGATCAGCGGATCGACTTCGGCCGAATTGTTGGCCGGAATCGCCACCGCAGCATTCGCAGCATCGATCGGATTGACCACTTCGAGACCGGTCGTTTCGGTCACATCGGGATTGGTGCCGTTGCCTGGTCCAAACTTCGCCGCATTGCCGTTATTGGCATTGCCG
>JAGWSK010000117.1 GCA_028869355.1 Alphaproteobacteria bacterium
ATTGCCGGTGTCGCCACGGCGGCGGAAACCGGAAAATTTGTCCAGCAGGGTGACGCCGCCAAGGCGTTGCTTGAAACCAACACGATCAATATCGCCACTGCGGAAGCGATCGGCAAAGCCTGCGTCGACGAAGCGACCAAGGAAGGCGTCAAGATCAGCATCGTCATCACGGATCAGTTCGGCGAGCCGGTGTATTTCTACCGTATGGATGGACAGGGCAAGATCAATGTCGATACGGCGTTCATGAAGGCCAAGACGGCATTGAACATGCGCGCACCCAGCAAGAGCGTGATGAACCAGGTGCTGCAGGGCCGGGCGACGGAATTGCGCCAATACTCATTCGGCAATTTCGCCAATTCGGGTGCGTTGCCGATCATCGTCAACGGCAACCAGCTTATCGGCGTCGTGGGCGTCGGTGGCTCGGCGCCGAAAGTGCCGGTGTGGAGCGACGAAATCTGCGCCTGGCGTGCACTGAACAAGGTCATCGGACCACAGCCGCCGCTATTGCCGGACGTGCAGCGCAATGCGGCCGCCGGCGGTGCAGGACCGCGCGGAGCCGGGGCCCCGAACAGATAACCTTTTTGTCGGGCGGAGATCAGGGCGTCGCGGCAGCCGCGGCGCCCTTTTCTGTGCCCGGATTCGCACCCACGCGGCAGGCGTGGCATTGTGCGATCGCGCGATGCGCGGGCATCGCATCCACGAGGGAGAGTGAGATGAAAATCCAGCTAGCGCTGGTGGCCGGTATCGCGGCCACGGTTTTGGGCGGTTCGAGTTTCGCGGTGTCGCTGAGCGATGTGATTCAGAAAGGCGCCAATGCGGATAAGGTGATGGAAAAGAACCAGATCAACTGGGCGACTGCAAAGGCAATTGGCGAACACTGCATCAATGAAGCCGCCGCCAAAGGCATGGGCGTCAGTGTTGTGATCCTCGACCAGTTCGGCACCATCACCTTTTACGGGCGCGGCGACGGGCAGGGCAAAGTCAATACTGAATCCGCACTGTGGAAAGCCAATACCGTGCTGCACACCCGCGCGCCCAGCAAGGCTCAGATGAACGCCGTGCGCACGGGCGCGGTGTCGGAATCGCGTGTCATTTGGCAGGGTAATTTCGCCAATGCCGGCGGGCTCCCAATTGTCGTCGACGGTCAATTCCTCGGCGCGATCGGCGTCGGCGGCATGCCTGCGACTCCGCCAACCTGGAGCGACGAAATCTGCGGCCACAACGCGCTGACAGCAGTGCTCGGCCCGCAACCTAAACTGTTGCCCGATCTGCCTAATCCCTTTGCGATCAGCAATGGTGCGGCGGGGGGCGCGGCGCGTCCGGCGCCCGGAGCTGCCAACCGGTGATCACGAAAGGGCGCCGCATCAGCCGCGGCGCCCTAACCTTGCGGCAATTGTCAGCCAAATGCCGTCCGTGGCATGTTTGACCAAACTATGGGAGGAACACCATGCGCATTGCGCCACTGCTGATTTGTGCCGGAGCGGCGCTCAGCATGACTGCCGCCTATGCGGCATCGAGCTATGACGGGAACGGCCAGGTGCCGCAGCAATTTGTGCTTTCGGGCAAGGCTGCGGACCGCCTGCACGACCATATCTCGATCAATGCGGATACCGCGGAACGGCTGTCGAAGGCGTGTGAAGCCATCGCCCGGCGCAACAACAGCCAGGTGGTCGTGATCGTGCTCGACCCGCAGGGACTTGTGGTGCACGAACACCGCATGGACGGCGAGGGCTGGATTCAGGTGAAGGCGACCGAGCAGAAGGCGCTGACCGCGCTGAGGACGCGCGCATCGTCGCATGCGCTGACCAACCGCAATGTCCAGGATCCGTTCACCAATCAGAACATGTCCGGGTACGGACTGACGACGCAGGAAGGCGGCTTGCCGATTATTGTCAACGGGCAGGTGATCGGTGCGATCGGTGTCGGCGGCATTCCGCCGAACGAACGCAACGCCAGCTATGGCGAGGAAATGTGCGCCCGCGACGCGCTCGAGCAGGTGATCGGTCCGCAGCCACCGCTGCTGCCCGATCTGACGGCGCAGCGTGCGCCTGCCGGCGGCGGTGGACGTGCCGGCCGCGGCGTTCAGAACCAATAATAGTTTTTTGATGCGTTCACCCGTTCCCGTTGCCGGAAGGGGTGCGCACCGGGTCACGGGGGAACCGGCAAAGGCAGAATCGCGATGCACTATCTTCACACCATGGTCCGCGTGGCGGACATTGAAAAAAGCCTGAATTTCTACTGCCGGCTGCTCGGCCTGAAAGAGATCAGCCGTCAGGAGAACGAGAAGGGCCGTTTCACTCTTATTTTTCTCGCCGCGCCGGGCGACGAAGATCTCGTGCGTGAGCGCAAAGGTCCAATGGTCGAGCTGACCTATAACTGGGACCCGGAAAACTATAACGGCGGGCGGAATTTCGGCCATTTGGCATATCGCGTCGATGACATCTATGCCGCCTGCCGTAAGCTGATGGACGGTGGTGTGACAATCAACCGTCCGCCGCGGGACGGCCAGATGGCGTTTGTGCGTTCGCCTGACGGAATTTCCATCGAGCTGTTGCAGCGCGGCCCGGCTCTGCCGCCGGAAGAACCCTGGGCATCGATGCCGAACACCGGCGCCTGGTAGGAATGCCGCTTTACCGCGCCCGGCGGATTGTCACCGGGCATGATTCCGAAGGACGCTCGATCGTGATTTCGGATGGCGCGGCGCAGAACCTGGTGCCGAACCCGTCCGATCCCGACCGCGGCCACGTCAATTTCTGGCGCACGGATGCGGTGCCTGCGCGTAATGCCGGCGATCATGATCCTGCCGCGGGCGCACCATTTGCGTTGCCGCCGCCCAAAGGAGGAACGCTGTTTCGCTTCTTCCAGATTGCGCCGGAGAAGAACGAGGCGGCACTTTCCAGGGAAGAACGGGATGCGCGCATGGCACAGATGTTCGAAGCCGCCGGTGCCGGTCATGCACGCCAGGCGATGGGGCGCCATCCGTCCATGCACCGGACCGACACGGTGGATTACATCGTGCTGCTGAAAGGTGAAGTGACCGCGCTGATGGATATCGGCGAAGTCACGATGAAGCCGTTTGACGTGCTGATTCAGCGCGGCACGCGCCACGGCTGGGTCAATCGCGGCAATGAACCGGCACTTCTCATGGCCGTCCTTGTCGATGCGGAACCGTTGCCAGGCTGAGGTGAGAGATTTGGGCCATTGCGGGGTGGACAGCCGCAATGGCATCACCTATATCCCGCTTCCCGATTTCGCGGGGTGGAGCAGCTTAGGTCGGCCCGTCAGGCTCATAACCGCCGCGAGACTTGGGCGAGCACAGCGAGCCCTTAGTCGCAGCGGCGTCCCGGACGAAGCGGAGCTTCGATCCGGGACCCAGAAAAGGTAAGATGCGCCGGCACTGCCGGTATAGTGAACAGATTTCGCGGGGTGGAGCAGCCCGGTAGCTCGTCAGGCTCATAACCTGAAGGTCCCAGGTTCAAATCCTGGCCCCGCAACCATCATGAGCCCACGACTTAGCCGCGCGAAAGCGCGGCCAAGTCGTTTTTGGGCGAATGATGTCCCCGCG
>JAGWSK010000118.1 GCA_028869355.1 Alphaproteobacteria bacterium
ATGTGCATCAGTCGGTGTGGAAGGAAGGCAAACCGCTGTTCGCCGGTTCCGGATATGCCGACCTGTCGAATACTTGCCTCTATTACATCGGCGGCATCATCAAGCACGCCAAGGCGCTAAATGCGTTCACCAATCCGCTGACCAATTCCTACAAGCGGCTGATCCCGGGTTTTGAAGCGCCGGTTCTGCTCGCCTACTCGGCGCGCAACCGCTCGGCGTCGTGCCGCATCCCGTTCGGCCAGGGACCGAAGAGCAAGCGCGTCGAAGTTCGCTTCCCCGATCCAGGTGCAAATCCATATCTTGCCTACGCCTCGATGTTGATGGCCGGCCTCGACGGAATCGAGAACAAGATTCATCCGGGCGAACCGATGGACAAGGACCTTTATGCGCTTCCTCCGGAAGAGCTGAAGGACGTGCCCCAGGTCTGCGGTTCATTGCGTGACGCTCTGTCCTATCTCGATGCCGACCGCGCCTTCCTGAGAAAAGGCGGCGTGTTCACCGACGACTTCATCGATTCCTATATCGAGCTGAAGATGAGCGAAGTGTATGCCTTCGAGCACGCGCCTCATCCGCTGGAATTCAAGATGTATTATAGCGTCTAGCGCGTTTTCCGCCGAAGTGGTTACCGGTTCGGCGCAGAAAACGCGCCAATTACAAATAGCAGGGGCATTTTACGATTCAAAAAAATCGTAAAATGCCCGGGCCGCTCGATTCGGCTGACGTGACGAAGGGGCGCGGTTTTGCGCCCCTTTTTTTGCGCCACATGCGAACGGGAACGTTTCTTGATTTGGCCCAGCGCCTGTGGCTAAACGCATGATAGATCAATGACCAGCAAAAAGCGTACGGCGAAAACCCCCGATCTTTTTGATCAGCCCGAACCGGCCAGAAAGCGTCCGTCCGGCAAAGCCGAACAAACCGGCAGCTACACGGCAAAGGACATCGAAGTTCTCGAAGGTCTTGAGCCGGTGCGCCGCCGCCCCGGCATGTATATCGGCGGCACGGATGAGAGATCATTGCATCACCTCGCGGCCGAAATCCTCGACAACGCGATGGATGAAGCCGTGGCAGGACATGCCACACGCATCGAAATCGAGTTCGAACCCGGCGACATTCTCACGGTTGAGGACAACGGTCGCGGCATACCTGTGGACCGCCATCCCAAATACACCAACAAGTCCGCACTGGAAGTGATCATGACCACTTTGCATGCCGGCGGGAAATTCGGCGGCAAAGTTTATGATACTTCGGGCGGACTGCATGGCGTCGGCGCGTCGGTCGTCAACGCGCTGTCGGAGTGGATGGAAGTCGAGGTTGCGCGCGACCGCAAGGCATACCGTCAGCGCTTCCAACGCGGTCACGCCGCCACCAAACTGGAGTCTCTCGGCTCGGCCGCAAATCGCCGCGGTACGATTGTCCGCTTCAAGCCGGACCCGAAGATTTTTGGCTCCGCGCATTTTTCGCCACGCCTGCTCTATCGCATGGCCCGATCCAAGGCCTATCTCTTCCGCGGCGTCGAAGTGCGCTGGAAATGCGATGCCTCGCTCCTCAAACCGGAATGGGAAATTCCGGACGAAGAGGTTTTGAAATTCCCCGGCGGATTGCTGGACTTTCTCACCACCACGTTGGGCAGCGCCAAAACCGTCGCGCGCCCGTTTTCCGGCCAGATCGACAATAAGGACGGAAAAGGAGCCGTGGAATGGGCGATCGCTTGGACGCCGGAAATCGATCCTTTCATCAATTCCTACTGCAATACGATTCCGACTTTGCAGGGCGGTACCCATGAGCAGGGATTGCGCAACGGTCTCACACGTTCGCTGCGCGCCTTTGGCGAACGCACGGGAAACCGCAAGACCGCGCTGATCACACCTGACGATGTGATGTCGGGGGCCTGCGCGGTGTTGTCGATCTTCATCCGCGAACCGGAATTCCAGGGTCAAACCAAGGAAAAGCTGTCGACGCCGGATGCGCAGCGGCTGGTCGAAAATGGCCTGCGCGACCACTTCGATCATTTCCTTTCGGAAAACCCCCAGGAGGCAGATGCGCTGCTCGCTTTCGCCGTCGACGCGGCGGAAGACAGGTTGCGCAAACGGCAGGAAAAAGAGGTCAGCCGCAAAGCCGCGACGCGCAAATTGCGCTTGCCCGGAAAACTCGCGGACTGCACGCGCGACGGCCAGAACGGCACGGAGATCTTTCTCGTCGAAGGGGATTCGGCGGGGGGATCGGCCAAACAGGCGCGCGACCGCGCCACCCAGGCCGTGCTGCCACTGCGCGGGAAAATCCTGAATGTTGCCAGTGCCGCCGCGGGCAAATTGCAGCAGAACCAGGAACTCTCAAGTCTGGTCCAGGCGCTGGGATGCGGCACAGGCGAACGTTATCGCGATTCCGATCTCCGTTATGAGCGCGTCATCATCATGACCGACGCCGATGTTGACGGCGCACATATCGCATCACTGCTCCTGACTTTCTTTTATCGCGAGATGAAGGGCCTGATCCTCAGCGGCCATCTCTACCTCGCCATGCCGCCGCTGTACCGGCTGACCCAGGGGAGCAATACCGTCTATGCGCGAAATGATGCCCATCGAGAGGAATTGCTGAAGCGGCAGTTCAAGGGCAACGGAAAGGTTGACGTCTCCCGGTTCAAGGGTCTGGGTGAGATGATGCCGGCCCAGCTCAAGGAAACAACCATGAAGCCAGGCTCGCGCACGCTGCTGCAGGTGGCGCTGGACGACCCGGATGACAGCGGCACCGATTCACTGGTCGAGCGCCTGATGGGCAAAAAACCGGAACTTCGCTTCCAGTTTATCCAGGAAAATGCCGTTTTTGCGGCCAATGATGTGGACGTTTAACCAATTGTCGTCCCACAGTCGTCACGGGCCACGCATTGACTTACGGAGACTTATCCCTATTTTCAGGCCTGCTGGCTGAGCGGCGATTCGTAATCGCGCTGCCTTGGCCGTAATTCTTTTGGAGTTGTTTCATATAAGCATCGAAAATATGGCCGGTCCCGAAACCGGCGTCTGTTGCGAGGTTCCCGCCGAACCCGCTCTTCCCACCGAACCCAGTACTGAAGCCGGCTTTGAAAGCCTTGGCCTGAGTCCCCTTCTCCTCCGCGCAGTTTACGATTCCGGCTACACCAAGCCGACGCCCATTCAGGCGCGCGGCATTCCGGAAGTCCTCAAGGGCAAAGATCTCATCGGCATCGCCCAGACCGGCACCGGCAAGACCGCGTCCTTTACCCTTCCCATGATCGAATTGCTGTCCCGCGGCCGGGCACGGGCGCGCATGCCACGGACGCTGATTTTGGAGCCGACCCGCGAACTCGCGGCACAGGTTGCTGAAAGTTTCGAGCGCTATGGCAAGTATCACAAACTCTCCATGGCCCTCCTGATCGGCGGTGTGTCGTTCGAAGACCAGGACAAGAAACTCGACCGCGGGGTCGACGTGCTGATCGCAACGCCCGGGCGGCTGCTCGATCATTTTGAGCGCGGCAAGCTGATGCTCACCGGCGTTCAGATTCTGGTGGTGGACGAAGCCGACCGGATGCTGGACATGGGGTTCATTCCCGATGTCGAACGCATCGCCAAACTGACTCCGTTTACCCGCCAGACCCTGTTCTATTCGGCGACCATGCCGCCGGAAATCAAGCGTCTCACCGAGCAATTCCTCCAGGCGCCGGTTCAGGTGGAAGTCTCGCGTCCCGCCACTGCGGCTGAGACGATCACGCAAATCGCCGTCACCGTTCCCGGTGGCGATTGGTCGAAGCGCGAGTCGCTGCGCCGCCTGATTCGCGAAGACGGCGTGAAGAATGCCATCGTGTTCTGCAATCGCAAGCGCGATGTCGACACCCTCGCGAAATCATTGCAGAAGCACGGATTCTCCGCGGCGCCGCTGCACGGCGATCTCGACCAACCCGTCCGTACGCGGACATTGGACGCTTTCCGGAACGGCGAAATCCTGATTCTGGTGGCCAGCGATGTGGCGGCGCGCGGGCTCGACATTCCTGCCGTCAGTCATATTTTCAATTTCGATGTTCCGCTGCAGCCCGAGGACTACGTCCATCGCATCGGGCGTACCGGCCGCGCCGGACGGCAGGGTCACGCGGTTACGCTGGTTTCTCCCCGGGATGAGAAATATATGACCGGTATCGAGAAGCTGGCCGGCAAAAAAATCGAACGCCGGATTATGGAAGGCTTGCCGGAAGAAATGCAACGCAGTGATGCCAAACGTCCGCGGCGCGCTTCCGAAAACCGGAAACCCCGGAAGGATCGCCGGCCCCAGCCGGTGCAAACAGCGACCTCCGCGGGCCCTGCACCGCAACCTGCACAAACAGCCGAACCGGCGAGGCTTGTACCGCAGCCTGCAGCCCTGCCAATTTCGGGCACGCGCGACGCCAGCCAACTTCCCGCCTTTCTCATGCGGCCCATACCCCTTCCCCCCAAAACGGCAAGAAAACTCGACACCGCCGCCGCCGACTGAATCGCATCTCGCCTCTCCCCTTGCCGCCGCCGCGCCATTCTTTCAACCGCCCCCTGGGGGCGGGTCGATCCTCCGTAGCCTTGGCGACGGAGGATCGGGGCGGGGATAGCTCGCGACCTGTCCGCCGTAGCCTTGGCGAAGGCGGAAGCGAGCGCATCGTCATCCAGCTACGATCTCCGAAGCTCCAATTCCAGAGCGCTTTTGTCGCGATTCCAGCGCGTTCAGGCCGTTGTAACCTCCCCCCGAATCCATGCTATTGCTTGGCCGTGACCGCCCGGTCATGACGAAACAAAATATTTGAGGGAGTTCCCGTGGCTCGGATTTTCGCATGCATCGCAGCAGCCGGTTTGATGCTGTCGGCCGGCGCAGCCCAGGCGGCGCAAGCCGGAAACGCCGCAGAAGGCAAGAACGTTTTCATGGACAATTGCGCGGTGTGCCATTCCAATGAAAAAGGCCAACCCGCCAAAATCGGACCCAACCTGTTCGGCGTCGTCGGCCGCAAATCCGCGACCTTCCCCGGCTACATGTATTCGCCGGCCATGATGAAGGCGAACCTCACCTGGGATGTGCCGACTCTGGAGGTTTATCTCATGGGTCCGCAGAAGAAAGTGCCGGGAACGAAAATGGGATTCCCCGGATTCTCCGATCCCAAGGATGAGGCGGACGTCATCGCCTATCTCGTGTCCCTGAAATAACTTTAGAGCCGCGCTGGCCGCATCCCTCGCGCTAAAATCGCCTCTGGCGATTTCTTGACGCGCTCGGGGACCTGAAGCGGCGCTCAGACGAAACTGCCGCCGGTCACACCGGCGGCAGGCTTTTTTTGCACCGCGCGCAATTGAAGCATAAGCGCGGGCGGAGCAATATGCCGCCTCCAATAAACCAACGGGAGGCGAAACATGCATAAACTTCGTACGATTTTAATTGCAGCAGCCGCAGCAGGCGCGCTCATCGCGACCGGCGCGGTTGCCGCATCGCTCGACAGTCTTGTCATTCACGGCGACGCAGCGAAAAAGATTCACGAAAAATACGCTCTGTCCATCGATACGGCGAAGAAGATGTCGGCGGCCTGCGTGGCCTTTGCGAAGCAAAAGAATGTGGCGGTCTCCGTCGCCATCATGGATCCGTTCGGCGAGATGATTTACTTCGAGCGCATGGATGGTCAGGGCAAACTCAACACCTCCACCGCGATTCTGAAGGCCAAAACCGCCCTCGTCACGCGCGCATCCACCCATCTGGTCATGAACAACGTGCTGCAGGGAAATGTCAGCGATTTCCGGGCCGGCTACTGGAACGGCGAGTTCGCCAATAAAGGCGGCCTGCCGATCATCGCGGAAGACCAGTTCCTTGGCGCCATCGGCGTCGGCGGCTCCAATGTCGACGAGGAATGTGCGCAGGCTGCGCTCGAAGCGGTCGTCGGACCACAACCGCCGCTGGTGCAGAACCTGCCGCGCCGGCCCACCGCTGCCAATGGCGGCTAACCCTTACCCGGCTGGTGTCTTGACAGCGGAAGGCGGCCGACTAAGTTGGCCGCCTTTCGCACGCTTGAAGGAATCCCGCCATGGCCAAGCCAACGACGATCAAAATCCGTCTCAACAGTGAGGCCAATACCGGATTCTATTACGTGGCCAAAAAGAACACCCGCACCATGACCGAGAAAATGTCGGTCCGGAAATATGATCCGAAGGTGCGCAAGCATGTCGAGTTCAAGGAAGGCAAGATCAAGTAGCCTTCGCCTGCCGAATTGGCCGGTTATGCAGCCGTCTCACCCGAAGCGATCTCGACGCTGGATCTCTCTCGCCTCAATCTCCGCCAATTTTTCATAATTTTCTGCGGATTCAAAAAGCAGCCGCTTGTGTTCTTCGTTTTTCAACCGATCCGCAAGCGCACGCATTTCATCTGCGCGGACGCGGTACATTTTGGCTTTGGTCTTGTGGAACTCAACCGCACTGCTCACCGGTGTTACCCCACACGCAGCGGGCAAGGTAGCAGGTCTATGGTTATTTGCCCGTTAACGGCGAAATTGGAGCCACCCCTTTGCGGCCCCAAGTCGAGTCCCCGGCCCGCTTTGGGGATAGACCGGAGATTGCCAGTTCCCGCATACTCTTTTTCCCCTTAACCGTTATCATGGCTGGCCTTTCCACCCCCGGAGGCAGGCATGAACATCGCGGTCGACTGGCGCGCTGAAGCCAGGCGCGTGAATTTCCGCAAGGAAGCTTTTATCGACGGCAACTTCGTTTCCGCGGCCAGTGGCAAGACCTTTGCCTGCACTTCGCCGGTCGATGGCGCCGTATTGGCGCAGGTGGCCGAATGTGATGCGGAAGACGTCGACCGCGCGGTAAAGGCCGCACGCAAAGCCTTTGAAGCCGGCGCCTGGGCCGGACAGTCGCCGAAATCGCGCAAGCGCGTGATGCTGAAATTCGCTGAGCTCATCCATGAAAACGCCAACGAGCTGGCACTGCTCGAAACCCTCGATATGGGCAAGCCGATCAGCGCGGCACGCAACGGCGATCTGCGCGCCGTCACCGAGTGCGTCCGCTGGTATGCCGAGGCGATCGACAAGATTTATGACGAGATAGCTCCGGCCCCGCGCACCGCTCTGGCCCTGATCGAGCGCGAACCGGTCGGCGTGGTCGGCGCGGTTGTGCCGTGGAATTTCCCCCTGTTGATGGCGGCGTGGAAATTTTCACCGGCGCTCGCAGCCGGCAACTCCATGGTGCTGAAACCCGCCGAACAATCGCCTCTCTCCGCCCTGCGGATTGGCGAACTCGCGGCCGATGCGGGCATCCCGCCCGGCGTCTTCAACGTGGTCCCGGGTTTTGGCGAAACCGCCGGTCAGGCCCTTGGGCGCCACATGGACGTGGACGCCCTTGCTTTCACCGGATCGACCGAAGTCGGAAAATTTTTCCTGAAATATTCCGCCGAATCCAACATGAAGACCGTCAGCCTGGAATGTGGCGGCAAGTCGCCGAATATCGTGTTTGCCGATACGCCCGATCTCGACGCCGCGGCGAAAGGTGCGGCCGACGGAATTTTCTACAATTCCGGCCAGGTCTGCGATGCCGCGTCGCGGCTCCTTGTCGAAGATAAAATCCACGATCGTTTTCTGTCGCGGGTCGCCGAATTCGCGCAAGCCTATCAGCCCGCCGATCCGCTGGACGAGAAAACCACAATGGGTGCGATGGTCGATCAGACCCAGACCCGGCGCGTGTTGCAGTTCATCTCACTAGGGCAGCAGGAAGGCGCGAAGCTCGTGACCGGCGGCAAGCAGGTGCGGCAGGAAACCGGCGGCTGCTACATCGAACCGACGATTTTCGACCGGGTTGAAAACCGCATGACCATCGCCCGGGAGGAAATTTTCGGTCCCGTGCTTTCGACGATCAGTTTCAAGACCGCCGAAGAAGCGGTGGCGATCGCCAATGATTCAAAATACGGATTGGAAGCCAATCTGTGGACCAATGATTTGACCAGGGCGCACCGCATCGCCCGCGCGTTACGCGCCGGAACGGTCACCATCAACAATCGCGACGGCGGTGGAATCGAGGTGCCGTTCGGCGGCTATAAGCAATCCGGCTTTGGCCGCGACAAGTCACTGCACGCGATCGAAAAATACACCCAGCTAAAAACCACCTATATCAGCTTTGGCTAGACCTGGTTCGGCGCCTGCGAAATCCTGCGTATAAGCTTACGGCCGTCAACGCTAAAAGCAGCCATTGGACGGCGTCGTTCACCGAATCGGGCAGCGCGAAATACGCGATGCCGAAACACAGTGAGGCCATCAGCGACAGTTGGCGCCACGGGAAATTGGAGCCCTGTTTCCGGGTCTGCCACGATTCCCGGGAGTCATCGTCAATCGTCAAGGGCTTCGTTTCTGGCAGCGTTGGCGATACTCGCCGGACAGCAACATCGGTGAGCCCGGCTTTTTCTTTGGGCCGGCCGGCGGCTTCAACTGATTCCATCGGGCGCGAGGCCCGATGCTGAGGATTGACACGACGACCGAATGGCTGGCTTTGCACCATCGACTTGTCCCTGGGACGCCCGGACGCGCCGAAGGCGCGCCCCCATTTCACGTCCGACGGTCCTACAATCCGGTTAGCGAAGGTTTAACACTATCCCGCAGGATTCCGGTTCGCTTTGGTCGTTGCGCTGATCTGGAGATCGAATCCGTTCGGCGTCACCGTGTGGTAGCTCTTGAACGCCGCGGTGTGGATGTCGCCCCTCCCGCCCGTGTCCTCGCGTGCCATCAACCCGCGCCTGACGAGCTCGGCTTTGACCCGATCCGGATCGAACGGCGTAATGCCGAATGAGATGTGCCCGATTGCCGCGCGGCGTCCCGTTCCCGGGCCGGTGAGCCCCGCGCCGCCGCCGCGGCGGATGATGATGTCGCCGACATCGCCGATCTCGCACTGGTTTTGGCTGCCCTCGTCCATCCCCGGCTTCCAACCGAGCAGCGCGGCGTAAAAGGCAACTGTCTCCTTGTAGTTCGAAACCGTAAAAGAGATGTGATCCAGCCAGACGGTTTTCCAATCCGTCGGCGCGAATGGTGCGGGTACGGACGTTCTCCCCTGGGCCGGCCCCTGCCGCCGGTTCCTGCGGTTGCCATTGCTGATCTGCAGGTCGAACCCATCGGGATCCTTCACATGGAAGCTCTGAAAATCCCCGTCGTTGTCGGCCATTGGCGTGAGCCCGCGCTTGCGCAGCTCGGCTTCGACGCTGCTTGCGTCCCACGGCTCGATGCCCCAGCAGAAGCTGTCGAACAACGCGTGGCGTCCACCGGGCGGCGCTTGATAACCGCCGCGGAGAACGAGACCGCCCCAATCGCCGATGTCCATGACCGCCTGCTTGCCGTCGTCGCTTCTGATCGTCCAGTTCATCAGCGCGGCGTAGAAGGCGGCCTCCTTCGGGTAGTCCGCCACCTGGCAGGTAAATCGATCGAGCAGGACGGTTTTCCAACCTGTCGGCGCAAACGGAAGTTTTGCCGGCGTGCGGTCGCACGCCGGAGTGCCTGCGCGCGCGCCGCCACACTGCCCCTGCGCGAATGCGGCCGCCGGGCGAAGCAGTGCTGCGGCGCCGGCCGCCGTCAGCAATTGCCGGCGTGACAGCCTGTTACGAGCAGAAACACGGGGCGTCGTAGAACCCGCACGCATGGAATGCTCCTTCACTTACCAGCCGACAGCCTGTCCATCCTTCCGGTGATCCGAACCTGCACGGTAAAATCGTCCAATGGCCGGATTTGCGGGATCCGGGCCGGGTGTCACAAGGATCGCCTGGAATCCACCGACAGCGCCGCTGCCGATCGGGCGAACCCGATGTCCCATCGCGGTGAGCTCTTTCCCGACGAGATCGTAAAGCTGCGATTCCATGCCGAGTTCATTTCCGACCTGGGCGTGATGGAAGCGTGCCATATCGGTTGCCGCCTGCAGGTTGGCGCCGAGATCGAGCATATCCACGAGGACCTGCGCATGACCTTGCGCCTGCATGTCACCGCCCATCAGCTGGAAAGCCATCATTGGCTCGCGGCCGCGCATCACGAAGCCCGCCGACAGCGTGTTGAACGGCCGCTTGTGCGGCGCAATCGCGTTCGGGCTTTTCGGGTTGAGGGTGAACAGCGCGCCACGATTGTGCAGGATGAAACCGTAGCCCGGTACGGTGATGCCCGATCCAAAGCCCGAGTAGTTGCTGTTGACCCAGGACACCATATTTCCTTCGGAGTCGGCGGCTGAAAGAACAATGGTGTCGCCGAGCCCCTGGTCCGCGGCGACCATCGGGCCGGTGGGCGAAGCCCTTGCCGGATCCACTTTGCCGCACAGGCTCGCCGCATAAGATTTCGACAGCAACCGGTTCAGCGGCACCGGCGAGAAATCCGGATCGGCGTTGTAGGTGAACAGATCGCCATAAGCGAGCTTCTTCGCCTCCACCAGAAGATGCCAATATTTGGGGCTTCCTGGGCCCAGGCTAGCGAGCGTCTGGCCGGGCGCCCATTTCGGCACACAGGCTTCGAGCACGTTCAGCATCTCATTTGCCGCCCAGTCCTGCGACGGTGGCGGCAGCTCGAGCAGCGTGTAGCCGTGATAGGTGCTGGACGCGGGTTCGCCCCATTCGCCTTTGTAATTGGCGAGATCATCCAGCGTCATCGTACCGCCGAGTGCGGTGGATTTGGCCACCAGGGCACGCGCGACTTCGCCCTTGTAGAAGCCATCCGCGCCGTGCTGCTGAATCAGGCGGAAGGTCTTTGCGAGATCGGGGTTGCGATAGATCTGGCCGGCTACCGGTTGCTTGCCGTTGATGTACCAGGTCTTCACCGAATCCGGATCGGGTTGCGTACAGCAGTTCCGCAGCGGCAGCGCGGACGGAAGGCGCCAGTCATAGGCGATGCGTTCCGAAACCGGGAATCCGTTCCCGGCGTAATCGATCGCGGGCTCAAGATCTTCCTTGAACGTCTTTTTGCCAAAACGCTTCAGAACCGCGTCCCATCCCCAGACGGTGCCGGGCACCGTCACGGTGAGAATCCCGTGGGCGGGCATGCCCGAGCCCGGGCCCCAATTTTCCGGATTCCATTTGTATCCGAGCGAATTGAAGCGCTCGACGCTCGCCCCCGCCGGCGCCATGCCGCTCGCGTTCAACGCATAAATCTTGTTC
>JAGWSK010000119.1 GCA_028869355.1 Alphaproteobacteria bacterium
CTCCATTCGTGGATGCCCATTTTCTGGCTGGAGAGATTGACGAGCGGAGGCGGCCGGACATTGACGTCCTGCCCGGTGCACAACAGGTCGATCGAGATCGCCGCTTCATGGCCATGCGCGACCGCCCAGATGATGTTCTTGGGCCCGAACGCGGCATCACCACCGAAGAAGATTTTCGGATGGTTCGATTGCATGGTGATGCTGCTGACTTTGGGCATGTCCCAGCGATCGAATTCGATGCCGATATCGCGTTCGATCCAGGGGAAGGCATTTTCCTGTCCGACCGCGACCAGCACATCGTCGCATTCCATATGGATGTCGGGTTCGCCGGCATTCACCAGTGAACGGCGTCCTTTGGCATCGTATTCGGCGCGGACTTTTTCAAACAACACGCCGGTCAGGCGGCCTTTGTCATGGGTGAATTCCTTCGGCACCAGGAAATTGGAGATTGGGATGCCTTCGTTCATCGCGTCTTCTTTTTCCCATGGCGAGGCCTTCATCTCCTCGAAGCCCGAGCGCACCACCACTTTGACATCGTCGCCGCCGAGGCGCCGAGAGGTGCGGCAGCAATCCATCGCAGTGTTGCCGCCGCCGAGCACGATCACGCGCTTGCCGATATGGTTGATATGGCCGAACGAAACGCTGGACAGCCAGTCGATGCCGATATGGATATTCGCGGCTGCTTCCTTGCGTCCGGGAATCTCGAGCTCGCGCCCACGCGGCGCGCCACAGCCGACGAAGATCGCGTCATAGCCTTCATCGAGGATCGCCTTCAGCGAATTGACGCGCGCGCCCAGGCGCAATTCCGGCTGCAGGTCGAGGATGTAATTCACCTCTTCATCGAGCACGGTTTCGGGCAGGCGGAATTTCGGGATTTGCGTGCGCATCATCCCGCCGGCCGACGGGTCCTGATCGTACAGCACGCAGGTATAGCCGAGCGGCAGCAGGTCGCGGGCCACCGTGAGCGATGCGGGCCCCGCGCCGATCAGCGCGATTCGTTTGCCATTGCGCTGCTTCGCCGGCACCGGCAGGCGGTGGCGGATGTCGTCCTTGTGGTCGGCGGCGACGCGCTTCAGGCGGCAGATCGCCACCGGCTGCGCCGCCTTTGTCTCTTCTTCCACGCGCCCGCGCCGGCATGCCGGTTCGCAGGGCCGGTCGCAAGTGCGGCCGAGAATCCCGGGAAACACGTTGGAGTGCCAGTTGATCATATAGGCGTCGGCATAACGCCCGGAGGCGATCAGGCGGATATATTCCGGCACCGGTGTGTGCGCCGGACATCCCCACTGGCAGTCCACCACTTTGTGGAAATAATTCGGATCGGAAATGTTGGTAGCGGGAAGTCCCGGCTGCATCGGCCGGACGCCTTTGTCCCGTATGTCCGCGTTTTGAGCAGTCTCCGTATTACCATCCATCTCCGTGACCGTTTGTTCCCCCACCGCGCGCATTCACGCGCGCTTTAGCTTTGTCGTCGCACCATCCGGAATTGTTGAGAATGGCCTGTCCGTAAGCGCGGTCTTCTTGCCCTATGCCAATACAAGAACTGTCCGCCCAAGCCTTCGATTCCCGTGATCTCTATTTACACCAATCGACCACGGGGACGGAAATTTTCTACCCTTCGGCAGTATTAGATTTTCGCAATAAAAACAAGGGGCGGCAGGATTTCCCCACCGCCCCGAAGCGCATAGGTTGATCAAGGATTAATGGTTATCCCTGCTGCCGCGCCGAGTCGCGCAGGTCGCGCCTTCCAAAGAAAAAACGCGGGAGAAGAGCGCGAAAACGGAAACTGCGCGGCAGAGTAGCGAAGGCGTGATGGGGCTGGTCTCAGAGATCCGGGTAGTCGTGCCAGACGCCGCCGGCATCCATCAGGCGTGCTCCTGACCCGGTGAGTTCAACGTCACCTGCGGCAAGCTGGGCCTTGGCGTAGCCGCCGGGAATGTCGAGCACATAATGCGGAACAGCAAGGCCGGACACGGCGCGGCGCAGTTCGGTCATGAGTCGCCGCCCCTCGGCAATGCTGGTGCGAAAATGCGCGGTGCCGGGCGCCAAATCCATGTGGTGCAGGTAATAGGGTTTGATCCGCGCCGCCATCAATGCGCGCATCAGCGCCACAAGCGTCGCGACATCATCATTGACGCCTTTCAACAGCACGCTTTGGCTGAGCACGGGGATGCCCGCGTCGATGAATTTTGCGGCCGCAGAAACCGCCGCCGGTGCAAGTTCACGCGGATGATTGACGTGCAGCACGACATAGGCGGTTTTGCCGCCACCGATGGCCTGCACCACAGCTGCGGTAATGCGGGCCGGATCGGCGGCCGGCACGCGGCTGTGCCAGCGCAGCACTTTGACGTGCTCGGTCGCGGCAAGGTGCTGCGTGATGTGTTCGAGCCGGCGCGGCGACAGCATCAGCGGATCGCCGCCGGTGATGATGACTTCCCAGATTTCCGGATGTGACGCGATGTAAGCCAGCGCGGCGTCGAGTTCGGCCGCGGTCAGCATCTGGCCGGCGCCGGGGCCGACCATTTCGCGGCGGAAACAGAAACGGCAATAGACCGGGCAAATCAGTGTCGGTTTCAGCAACACGCGATCGGAATAGCGATGCACCACGCCTTTCATCGGGCTGTGGCGTTCGTCCCCGATCGGATCGCTGCGTTCCTCCGGACGCTGTGCGAGTTCGGCTTCCGAGGGCAGAAACTGCCGCGCAATCGGATCATCCGGATCGGCAGGGTCGATCAGTTCCGCCATTGCGGGCGTCACCGCGATGGCATAGCGCGCGGCGACTTTGTCGAGTGCCGC
>JAGWSK010000120.1 GCA_028869355.1 Alphaproteobacteria bacterium
AAGGGCAAGAAAGATGCAGTTTCGGTCGGAATCGACGAACGCGGGAATCCGATGCATCTGCTCAACCCGCTGCTCGGCGATATCGACGCCCATGTGCGGATGATGGACCTCGCCGGGATCGATGCCGCGGTGCTGTCCAGCATGGTCGGGTTCGACCAGCCTGATCTCGCCATCTGCCGCACCGTCAACGACGACATGAAACATGTGGAAAAGAAACACCCGGGGCGGTTCATCGGTCTGGCCCATGTGCCGGCCCTGAATGGCAAAGAGGCGGCGGCGGAGTTGAAGCGTTGCCGCGTCGAACTTGGATTTCCCGGCGTGGTGATTGCATCCGAATTGCAGGGCCAGGCGCTCGACAGCGACGAACTGCGCCCGTTCTGGAAAACGGCGGCGGATCTCGGAATGTATGTTTTCATCCATCCGCTGCCGCGGGTGATCGCCTGGGATAAGGTGTATGCGGACGACTTGGGACGCATGCTGGGGTGGGAATTCTCGCTGATGCTCGCCACCGTGCGGATCATCAACAGCGGTTTGCTCGACGATCTGCCCGGACTGAACATTCAGTTTGCGCACTTCGCCGGCGGCATCGGACGCTATCTCGGACGCGTGCGCGGATTTCAGCAGCGCGACAAGTGGGGAACCTCAGGCGTGAAGGGACATAACCGGCGCCCGCCGAAGCCGTTCGATCATTATCTCGAACAACGCCTGTATTACGACTGCGCCGGATGGGCAGGCCCCGATCACGCCGGCGCCTGGGGTGCCGAGTGGGTGCGTTTTGGAATGAGCGAGGTCGCATTGTCGCAATTGGTTTTCGCCACCGATTATCCGCAAGCCGTGCGTGTTGATCAGGAAGTGGCGGATTATGTGAAGCAGGTCCGCGAACTCGGGCCCAATGAGCGCGCGATGCTGGAAGGCATCAATGTCGAAAAGCTTATCCCTGACGCAAAAGAGCGTCTGGCGAAGCGGCGCCGCTAAAGGGTAATCGCGTCTGCACTCAGATGTGAAAACGGCCCGGCAAAGAGACTCGGCTGTGCAAGCGCGAGCGTTTCGACATTGCCGACCACATCACGGCATGCCGAGAGTTGCTCGCCGGACGGCGTGAATGGTGCGTCAATGGTGATGGCAGCGATCACCCCTCGTTCCGCCCGGACCGGGAAGACCGCTTCTCCCCTCCCCGAACCCGCCTTCGCGCTTAAGCGCTTCGGCGCGGTTCGACCCTCCCTCAAGGGGAGGGTTGAACGCGACCAGTTGCGGTAGGAGGCGAGTTCGGATTTCGGCAAGCCGGCGAGGATCGCCTGGCCTGCCGGTGATTCATGCAGGGGTTGCGCTTCGCCGGCCGGCCGCGACGTCATCACTTCTGCCATTCCGGGTACGGAGCAAATACGAACCGCATGCCAGCCAACCGGGACATGCAGCGAAACCGTCTCGCCGGAAATCGATGCGAGCTGCCGGAGGTAAGGCAAACAGACTTCGCGTATGGAAAACCGGGCAATGATGCTGCGATGCAGGTGCTCTGCCATCGGGCCCGGAATGTAGCGTGAGGAAGCACGGTAGCGCGCTACCAGACCTGCGCGCGCCAATGCGTCGAGACTGCGAAACACCGTTCCTGCCGGCAGCGACAACACGCGGGCGATTTCGGTCACTCCCAGCGACCGGTCCGAAGCTGCTATTTCATCCAGAACGCGCAATGCGCGCGCCGCCGAACTGCTCATGCGTCAACCACGAAAACCGGCGCCGGGATCAGGCGCGCCTCGCGTTCGAGCGGTTCCAGCACGCCGCGGATTTCCGGCAATCTCGCTTCGATCTGTGGAATATCAAAACGCTCGCGTGGACCGCCGATGGTGATGATCGCATGTGCCCTGTCGCGCGCGTCACAGACCGGAAAGATTGCATAGGCCGCACTCGTGTGATGGGGATTGCGCCACAGCACGTGCCCGGCCTGACGGATCGATTTGATATCCTGCCAAACGCCCTGCGCCGATTCGCTCGGCGGATCGGGTATGCGCTGTTCGCGATGAAGCGGCGCTGCCGCCCTGAGATAATCGGCGATCTCGGAGTCGCTGCAATGGGCGAGAAGAACACGCGACATCTTGGTGCAATGCAGGGGCACCGGATGTCCACGCTGGCTGCGCAGCAC
>JAGWSK010000121.1 GCA_028869355.1 Alphaproteobacteria bacterium
ACGAGCCAGCGCGCATCTTCGCCCGTGCCTCCGCCAAGTTCCAGAACGCTGGCGCCCGGAGGAACAGTTTCCCGAATCACGCGGCGAACCGCGCGACGTTGCGCGGCGACGCTCAACCAGGATCCGAACCGGCGATCGAAATCGGCTGCAATCGCATCGAATGCGCGAGCGGGCGAACCGGGAAGATTTCGTGCCATTACTGTGGCAGGCCGGCGGTCGCCAGGGCGTCGTATGTGCGATGCGCCGGGACTGCGCAGGCCAATTGCGACCAGCCGGGGTCATTGCGCTGACCGGTGCGGACTTCTTCGTGAAGAAGATCGCGCACCATTCTGTAGAACTCGGTGCGATAGGTCCCACGAAAAAGCATCGCAAGGTCGTCGGTGTCCTGCCAATTGCGACGATGGCCGAGTTGCCCCCTGACGAGTTCGTAGAACCGCGTGCCGGGCAGCGGATAGGCTACCGAAACACCAATATCGTCGGGCTTCTCGTCATGGATCAGCTCCCGCGTCTGGCAAATGTCCTCCCAATGCTCACCGGGATAACCGAGCTGGATGAACCAGCATGCCCTGATCCCGCCCGACCGCAATGACCGCGTTGCGGCCCGGCATTCGTCAATGGTCGTGCCCTTTTCCATCGCGTGCAGGATTTTCTGCGAACCCGATTCAACTCCAAGCCACACTTCTTCCGCGCCGGCTTGAACCAGCGCGTCAACGGCATTGGGCCGCATCAGGTTGACACGCGATTGCATCGTGAATGGAATTCGCACGCCGTGACGCCTGACTTCCTCGGAAAACGCCTGAATCCATCCGGCAGTCAGCCCGAAGATGTCATCGGCGAACCAGATGTGGTCCGGCGCGATTCGGCCCGCGAGCAGGCGAATTTCGGCTGCGACAGATTGGGCGCTGCGCTGCTCATATCCACGCCCGAATGTCGGCTTGGCGCACCAGTTGCAAGTGTAAGGGCAGCCTCGGGAAGTTGCGACATTCCATGAAAACCGCCCATGCCGGGACATCCACGCCGTGCGGTACAACTCCGAATCCACAAGGTCCCAGGCAGGAAAGGGAAGCCGATCCAGATTGCGCTGATGGGGCCGGGCCGCCGTCCTGTGCAACCCGCCGTCGCGATCGCTGAGAATCAGCCCGGCAACACCCTCAAGTGGAGCCGAAATGTCAGACTGCCACAGATCGGCGATTTCGAGCAGCGATGCTTCACCTTCACCCCGCAACACGGCGTCGGCCCCGGCCTGGAGATAAAGCTGCGGACGATCCGTGGAATCCGGTCCGTTCACGACCACGCGGCAGCCGCGCTTCCTGGCGGCTGCAATCATTGCAAATGCATCCTGCCGCCGCCGAACCGTACACATCTTGGTCAGGAAATTGAAATTGTCCTCCATGATCGCGACGAAGGACGGCTGAATGCGGTCGAGCGCAGCTTCGAATTCCGCCAGGCCATCCGAAAAGGTCGGATCGAAATGCGCAACCGCGTGACCGTGTTCCCGCAGGATCGCAATGCAGATCAGGGTGGCGAGAGGAGAGTATGGCGTCATCCGCCCAAGCTGCTTCTGATCGTGTTTCAGGAAAAACGAGTGGGCAGCTAGGATCATAAAATTAACTGGCCATTGGTTTGATGACTTCTTTATTGTAATGGACGATATCAGACATGCGAACAATGCCAACTGAAAACAGCACCGTTGATAGATTTACGCTGTTTGGCGTAATCGTTCACATTGAATATGAAAATGGCTGCGAACCAGATTCGACGCGTTTATTGCTGTCGCGCTGGAATACGCCGGACTTCGCCGATGCTGCCAATCCGGTTTACATTGTTATCCGGTCGTACGCTGTAAATCAGGATCTTCCAGAGGACACATTCATCGCCGAAGAGACGTCGCTTCTGATATGCAGAAACGGCATCGTTATATTCGCCGATGGTGCCTCGGGACGCGGATTCTGCAGCTATCCGGCGGGCGGCCACGCGAATGGCGAATTCCCGGAACTGATCGACATGCTGGCCCTGTTCCTCGTCGCACATGCCGGCCGCATCCCGCTGCATGCGTCGGCGGCTGTCCATGACAATACCGCTGTCATATTTGCGGGCAGAAGTGGTGCGGGAAAGAGCACCATGGCTTTTGCGGCAAGTGGGGCCGGCATGGCGGTGCTTTCGGACGACACGATCTACGTTCAGCGTGAACCCCTGAGAGTTTGGGGCATTCCGGCAGCCATCCATCTCCTCGCCTCCAGGGAAGCCGATTACGGGAATTCTCCGATGCGCTTTCGCGGCGGCAAGTTGAAACACGCGCTGCCGGTCAGCCGGGGCTTGCACGTGGCCGAGCAGGCGGTCCTCTGCGTGCTCACCCGTGGCGAGGAAGTGGCGATTGATCCGATGGATATCGATGAGGCGGTTGACATGCTGACGCATGACCCGGAGCCCGGATACGAATTCTATGGCTCCCGGTCTGCGGACGCCATCCGCGCCGTCGCTGCACGTGGTTGCTGGCGACTGACGCTTTCACACGATCCCGCGGCTGCAATCGCAGCGCTGCTCGATGCGTGGCCGCGCATTGTTGGTTGCAGGCCGGCATGAACACGCCGGCGTCCTTCCACGGACGCTATCTCTCTCTGGTTCGCCAGATCGAGCACACGTTTCGCGTTATCGACTGGAAATATGGAGATGTCGAACTTTGGCCATTGGCGCGAATGGACCTTTATCTCGACATGTTTTGGCAGGAAACAAATTCCTCGCCACCGCCTGAACGCACATTTCCATTCCGGCTCGGGTCCTGTCTGGCGCGACCGTTGATCAATCGCTGGCGGAGCAGAACGGATTTGATTCACTACCGGGCGCGTCCGGAGCGCGCAGGCGCTGTTTTTCTCGGCGATGGTGTCTCACTCGACAGGATCGACGGCGCCTGGCAGGACCGCTTCGGCGAAGCCCTGATTGCCGCCCTCGAAAAACAGGGAACACAGACATTCGTCATGCAGAGCGGTTATCTGAACCGCCTTCCCTGGAAACGGCGGACTTTTGCCGCCAACCGAATCGAAGCAGCCGGCTGGCTCAAAAGCCAACGATACCGCTTCCCACTGGAATTGCCGGACCACGCCGAAGTCCTTCTGGCACTGGCGAAAAACGGCTGTTCGGCGCCGTCACTGTCCCAAACTGCTCTTGCAAGGCGCGCACGCCTTCTGTGTGGAACGGCCGCGGAATTCGAGCGACTGCTCGAAATCATCCAGCCCACACTGGCCTTCGTCGTGACCTATTATGCCGGGCTTGGGCCGGCATTCGCGCTGGCATGCCGGCGGCAGGGAATCCTTTGTGTGGATTTGCAGCACTGCCCGCAGGACGGCGCTCACAAGGCGTATACCTGGTTCGCTGTGCCGCCGAACGGCTACAAGATGCTCCCCGCCATCTTCTGGAACTGGACCAGGCGAGACTGCGACAATATCCAATCGTGGGCCGGCAGACTTGCGCAGCCATGGCATCGCGGCTTTCACGGCGGCCATCTTCAGATCAGGCGGTTTATCGAGGATGTCCAGGCACGCCGAAATGCATCGCCGGAAAACGCAATCGAAGTCGACGCCCGTGGTAATTTTCAACGGGAAATCCTGGTCGCGCTTCAACCGATTCCCGGAAACCGTCAAATCTGGGATGCGCTCGCCGCACAAGTCGAAGAGTCACCCGTCACCTGGCGGTGGTGGATTCGGCGGCATCCTGCATCTCTTCCGCGCCAGGATGCAGAATTTGGGCGTCTCTTGTCGCTACGCGGGCCCAATATCGTTATCGATGGCGCTTCCGAACTTGCTTTGCCGGCCTTGCTCGGACGCATGGATGTCGTGCTGTCACTCGCTTCGGGTGCATCGGCTGAAGCCGCGATGTTCGGCATACCCGCGCTGTTCCTGTCGGCTGCCGCCCAGGATTACTTCGCAGGGATGATCGCGAGAGGTGAAGCACGCATCATCGAGGCTGGTGACGCGATCAAGGAAATTTCTGGCCTTCACGCAAGGAAGACAGGGAAATTGGCGTCTGCACCATGGGACGACCTCAATGTTACTTTGGTGCGCCTGCGGACGATCGCCGTTGACTATGCCGGCTTGTGCCGCACGCAAAGTTACCCAGGCAGTCCGCTGCTGGCGACTTGACCACTGTGCTTGCGAAAGCCCACTTCGAAATAGCGACTGCCCGTGACCAACCTGTTATGGCGATCGTAAAGCGGTGCTCCGTCCGGCATGTTTGTATTGAGTACGACTTTAAACGCCGATGCCGCAGAAGTGTCCGCAAACCGAAAGTTGCTCCCAAACAAAAACAACAGGCCGCCTCGCTTGAGGCAGCGAGACAAGCCGTTTACCGCCCGTTCGAAAGCATCAAACTCAATCAATGGCGCACAGTTCAATGGCGGCCTTTCATTTTGCCTCAAATCTCCATGGCAGAGGACACACAGGCAAAACACTGCATCATACGCGTCACTCGGTTCAGCCTCCGTGCTTGAGGCAACGCCAAACTCCACATTGTCCAAGTCAAGACGGCGACAGGCTGCGATGTTGCGCCTGCTGATGTCCAATCCCTTGATATGCGCCAGCGGAAAATAGCGCCGAAGGCTGGCAACCTCGTCACCGCGTGAGCAGCCGAACGAAAGCAGCCTCAAGCGTTCACCGTCCGTGAGCGCACCTGCCGCAAAACTGAATAGCCAGGGATAACGGTCGGGACGCGTGTAGCTGTACGGATGAAACCTGCCCGTCACCGGTCGTCGCAAAGCGCGGCGCACGCGCCACACCGATTCGTGCGCGATGGATCGTAAACCCATCTCCTTATCTCCAGGCCTCAAAACAATAACAGGAGGTTGCGTTATGGCCGCTACCTCTCCTGACCAGCTGTGATCTGCAGCGGATAGCATACCTGTCCTGGCGGCCGGCCGCATAATATTACACCGTACAATACCATGTGCGTCAGACGTGCCCGGTTGACACAGCTATCCGAGGCGGTTGATCTTTGGTGTGCACAATCACCCCAAATGCTGACCCGCTCAGGTATTAACAAGACGGCATTTATTGACGCCATTAGATGCAAATCTGCTTCCAGTTGCGGTGACCCAATCGATGCTGTCGGCCGTGCACAGTCATTCAGGGCTTTTCAAATCGCATAAATCATTCGCAATGATCTCAGCCAAACTTCGAGCGTAGAATTGGCCTTGATCCTACCCAGAGTTAATTCCAGGCGGGACAGCAGACGCTGCCCAAAGCTGGTATCGGACTAGGAGAAGTCCGTTTGCGTGGCACGGTTCTATGGAAGCCTGCGGTGTCGCGACCGGGCTCAAAGGGGCGCGCTCGCAGCGAAACCTCATCGGCTCCCCGCAACTTTTCCCTCGCATTGGCGCATTGCATCGTGCGCGTCATCGATCTGCCACTCGCCCTCTCGGCGGCTGTGCTCGGTCCGATCCTTTGGCTCTATGGCCGGCTGCGCTGGTACACGCCTGTGACCCGCCGCCTGTTGAACCGCATTGGTGTTGGCGTCATTCGGCGGCACTATTCGGAGCCGCTAGTCTCGCTCAACGATTTGCACTCGCCGCTCGACGTCCGGCGCGATCTCCCGGGAATCGATCTGCGAGTCACCGATCAAATTGTCCTGGCGAGGAAATTCGCCTATGCCGAGGAGCTGCTCTCATTGCCGTTGAAGAAGCCATCCCGGGAGGAGTTTGGATTCTGGAATGGTTATTATGAGCCCGGCGATGCGGAGATGTATTACAACTTCATACGCTACTTCAAACCGGCTCGCATTCTGGAAGTTGGGTGCGGCCATTCAACTTTGCTAGCGCGTCGCGCAATTGCGCAAAACAAGGCTGACGACCCCGCCTACTGTTGTGAACATACCTGCATCGAGCCCTATGAGCGCCCATGGCTGGAGGCGCTGGGGATCGATGTCATACGCCGGCGCGTCGAACTATGCCCGCCTGCCCTGTTCGATCAGCTTCGGATGAATGACATTCTCTTCATCGATTCCTCGCATGTTCTTCGGCCGCAAGGTGACGTCACGCATCTCTATCTGTCGGTCCTGCCACGGCTCAGCCCGGGCGTGATTGTCCACGTCCATGACATTTTCACGCCGCGGGACTACCCGGACAAATGGGTTCTGGAGGGCCGGCTCTGGAACGAGCAGTATATCCTTGAAGCGTTCCTGAGCGGCAACAACCGCTTTCGCGTGCTCATGGCGCTCAACATGATAGCGCACGACCACCCCGAAGCGCTCGCCACGGCGTGCCCCGTACTGCTTCGCCACCCATGGCATGAGCCAGGCGCGTTCTGGTTTCAGCGCATTTGTTAGTGGATTGGGGAATGGCGCGCACTCCGCTCACGCTCAGTCTGTGACAATTTTCAACGCCGTTTCCAAAGCGGCAGCGAAACCGCGCTTCGGCCGGAACTGATCGTCCTGAACGCGTGCGCCAAGATCCAATGTTGCGCCGTGCAATGGCAGCCTGATCCTGCCGTCGAGAATGTCGATCGTCACGGGACTTGTAGTCAGTGGATTTCCGGTCCCCGTCAGCGGTGTCGAAACCTCGGCGCGGTGAATGGTCAGTGTGTAACTGCGGCCCCACGAATCGAGATATCCAGCCTGCACGGAAAACAATCTCGAATCACTGTCCAGACTGAAGCCAAGCGCCCGTCCGTCGTAGCGCATTCCATCTCCGAGATATTTATAATCATTGTATGTCTCGCCATAAATGTAATCCCGGAAGGGAATGATATTCAGCGTTGCAATTGTGTTCGTATATTCGACCGTTAACCGGAGATGGTTGAGGCCTGGAATCCAGACGGTGGCGCCGAACAAATGACTGGTCTTGGAGTGGATGAATGGATTGGTGTCTTCATTCATCACCTGGGTGTAAAGGGAGTAGGGCGTCTCCGAGATGGAACCCGAATATTTGAGATCGATCAGACCTTCGTCATTGGTCCGGCTCGGATGGCTGTTGGTGTTTTGCAGGTCGAAATAGGTTGCCAACGGCTTGCACGGATGACCCTTGCCGCACAATTCGTCGCTGCGGCCGAGTCCTATCTCAAGTCCGGGAAGAGGATTGAAGGTAAACCGGAATCCATCCCACAGCGTGTTGGTTGCAACACGCCGGTCGTCAAACCATCCAACAATGAATTCAGCCTGCCATGGCCCGAGCCAACTGAGCAGCGGCGAAGCGCTCGCCGACGTCTCAGAGCGCTCGATTCCGATTTGCGGAAAGGGTCTGGCGTTGTTGGACAATGACAACGCCGAAATCCAGCCTGGCCCCCACCAGTGAGTCAGGTAGCCGGCATAGAGCACGGCAAAATCCAGCCGCTGTGCGACATAGCTTCCATCCGGAACAAATTCGACGCGGCCACTGTGATGGTCGATTTGGAAACCGGCCGCGAGGCGGACGGCCGTCGAGTAGCCGAGATACTCGGCAGTCAGTTGCGCCTGCGTGTCCTCCAGACCGAGCGCACCGAAGTCCCGGACAATCGCAGGCGCATTGGTAATGTCCGAACTGGCGCCGATCTGAACATGCCCAATGTCGGTCTGGCCGTCAGCGATATACAGCACGCGCGCGATGGCTTCCTGAACAAATTCTGGCTCGTCTACGAGAGACACCACACGCAGCCGCGGCACAACGGATGCCCACGGCAGCGGCCAATGTGTCGTGATATTGTCGATCAGCCCGCGTGCCGCCAGCAGTTCGAGATCTGAGCGCAACTGGGTATCTCCGGCCTCCGCCCAGGGTGATGCCAGAGTCTGATGGCTGGCGGCTGCGGCAAGAATCGCAGCCAGCGCGATCAGGCAGAGAAAGCGAATATTCCTTTGCAGGCTGCGCCCCCTTTGGGCCTGCACATGTGGGCCTCGAAAGTGAGGACGCTGAACGTCTGACCAATATTCCGCTCCGGGACAAATAAACCGCCGGGCAGCCACGCTTCATCGGTGTCAGAGAGACTGGTCTGTTACGACGTAAAGCCCGCGGATTGTTTTTGGACGTGATAATTTGCACGCTGAAATCTACCAGAGGAAAACCCGTGTCTTATGCGCCCAGCGTGTTGCGCAATG
>JAGWSK010000122.1 GCA_028869355.1 Alphaproteobacteria bacterium
AAGGAAGAGAAGGACAAAGCCGTGGCCGAGAAAGAACTGGCAAAAAGCGCGAGAACACGGGGCAAAAAAGCGACTCACAAAAACCCGGCTTGACGCGCCCGGCATTCCTGAGACACAAGGCCGTTAACCCGCTTTAAGCACATGAGCGCCAAGCTCGGCTTCGGCCCCAGATTCTTTCCCTTTCGACAGGAGTGTCCATGTCCCGCCTCGACGAAGAAGACGACGACGAAAAGAAGCAGATCGATCTGCCGGAACCGCAGCCCTCGCCCGTGCAGAAGGCGCTGTTCAAATCGCGCACCGTTCTGATCTTCGGCGAAATCGACATGAAAGTGGCCGAACGGGTCTGTGGCCAGCTTCTCGCCTATACGGCGGAGGGCAATGGCGACATTCGCGTGATCATCAATTCACCGGGTGGACATGTCGAATCCGGCGATACGATTCACGACATGATCCGGTTCTGCGGGCCGCGCGTGAAGATGATCGGCACGGGCTGGGTCGCCAGCGCCGGCGCACACATCTTTCTCGGCGCCGAAAAGCAGAACCGCTTCTGCCTGCCGAATACACGATTCCTGCTGCATCAGCCTCTTGGCGGTGTTTCCGGACAGGCATCCGACATTACGATCGAGGCGGAAGAGATCATCAAGATGCGCGAGCGCATCAACCACATCATCGCGCGTGAAACCGGTCAGCCTTATGAGAAGATTGTCGCCGATACCGACCGCAATTTCTGGATCGCCGCCGACGCGGCTGTGGCCTACGGTCTTGTTGCGCGCGTTGTCAGCCGCTCCGACGAGGTTTAGGCCGACTCGCTGGCGGCATCCCATCGCGCTGCAATCGCCCTTGGCGCTTGCTGTTCGCGCGATGGGGCCCCGAAGCCGCGCTCGGCGACTTCGTGAGATATTTCCTTTTGCTTAGCCCTGCTCCAGTGCTTTAAGCGCCGCATCGATCGGCAGGAGAATGCAGATGTGCCGGTTGCGGTACATGGCGGCGGGTTTCAGCACTTCATAATTCTCAAACGGTGGCGTAACGCCGCTATCGCCGCGCAACATGCCGGCGACTTCCTCGCGCAACGTCCGCAGGCGGACCTCGTCCAGACCCGGGGCATTGGCGGCCAAAATGGAAGCCGACGCCTGGGTCAGGACACAGGCATGGGTTTCGTGACCAAGAGCGGTGATTTTTCCGGCCTCGCTGCCAAGGGTCACGGATATCCGGTCGCCACAGGCCGGATTGTACGCCGTCGCTTCGGCATTGAATTCGGCAAGCCGGCCAGCGCCAACTGCGTCGGCGGCCAGCCGCAATAGCGGTTTGCCATAGAGCGGATCGCTCATCCCGATCCGGTGGCGCGCAGCCGCGCGAGCGCTTCCGGCGTATCCACGTCACGCAGCACTCCGGGGCCGGTCTCGATTTCGCAAAGCTGCTCTTCGTTTGCGGCAAGCAGTCCCTTCGCGCCGGTATCTCCCGTAACGGTGGCCATTTCGCCAAAGAACGCCCGTGACCACAGCACGGGATTGCCGCGCTTTCCTTCGTGCACCGCAACGCAGATCGAGCGCCCATCGGGCGGCGAAAATCCCGCGATCATCCGGTTCAGCAGGTTCGCGCTCACTTCCGGCATGTCGCCGAGCATCACCAGTGCGCCGTCGGCCGACTCCGGGAGCGCCGATAATCCGGCCCTCAGTGAGGTGCTCAGGCCATCGCGGTAGGCGGGATTGCGGACGATCACGACATCCAATCCGCGCAGGACGCCCTCGGTGCTCGTCGCGTCATGTCCGGTGACCACGATCACCGGCTTCGCATCGCTGGCCAGCGCCGCTTCCACTGTCCAGCGCAACAGCGCCTTGCCGCGCCATTCCTGCAGCAGCTTGTTGACGCCCATCCGCGACGACATTCCCGCTGCCAACGCGATCGCGGCAATGCGTGGCGCGCGCAACTCGGCCGGTGCTTCGTCGCGCGGTTGCGGGCGGCTCGGAATCTCCTGCAACAACCCGCCGACGCCCATGCGCATGATTTCATCTCTGCCCGCCGGCAAGCCGGCGAAAATGCGCTGCAATACGAAATCGAAGCCGTTGGTCTTGGGCGATCTGGCACAGCTCGGCAGCCCGATAGCCGGTACGCCTTTCAACTGTGCAACCAGCAGCAGATTGCCGGGATCTACCGGCATTCCGAAATGTTCGATCTCGCCGCCGCCGGCGACAATCGCCGCGGGAATGATGTCACGCCGGTCGGAGATAGCCGATGCGCCGAACACAAAGAAGACGTCCGGCTGCTGCAACGCGGCTTCGCACAGTGCCTGCGTCAGAGGTTCGATGCGATGCGCAACCCGGCGTTCAAACACGACTGTCCCGCCGAGCGGCGCCAGCCGTGCCTCCAGGGCGGTCCGGTTCTTGTCCAGCAGCGCCGGCTTCTGGCCGGGCAGGAATGTCGAGATCAGGGCGCATTGGAGCGGTCTGAACCCGGCAACGCGAATGGCCCCTGATGCCAAAGCCGTCGCTTGCTCCACCGCGTTACGCGGCGCAGCGTATGGAATGATCTTGACTGTCGCGATCATTTCGCCTGGATGAACCGGGGCGAATGGCGCCAGCGTGGCCAGCGTGATCGATTCATCAATGCCGTTGATCAGATCAATCGTCGCGCGATCGAAGGTCATGATCCCGGAAACAGTCGCGTACAGATTGCTCCGGCCGGTGAAAGCCGCGCCGACACGCGCACCATCTGCCGCCAATGCATGTGCGATCCGCGCGGCCGCTTCGTCCTCGGCGATATCATCCGGCTCGAGCCTGGCCACCGTGATGCTGACAATTCCGGCGTTACGGATTTCCTGAATATCGGCCGGCGCAAGCACGCGGCCTTTTTTCAGCAGCCTGCCGCCGGCACGCAGGCTATGCACCAGGACACAACCTTCGGCGTCGGCGGGTGAAACAGTGGCAAACAACATGTCTTATTTCGCGAACGCCTCCACGGGCGCAGCCGGAGTCTCGTTCCTCAAACGCGGCTGCTTTTCGCGCGGCAGGCGCAGGGCGGCACGCAAGCCGATGATCCGACCTTCTGCCATGCGGTTTGTCAGCACAATGTCGCCGCCATGCTCGCGGGCAATCGCACGCGCCAGCGTCAGTCCCAATCCGGAACCGCCGGTCGCGTTGTTGCGCGATTCCTCCAGCCGGACAAAAGGTTCGAAAACTTCTTCCAGCCGGTTGGCGGGGATTCCAGGGCCATCGTCATCCACATTGACCACGAAATAATCATCCTCGCGATCGAGCGACACCCGCGCGCATCCGCCATAGCGCACCGCATTTTCAATCAAATTGCGTGCCGCCCGCCGAATTTCGTTGGGCCGGCAGTTCGATGGCGCCAAACCTTCGATGCTCACCGTCACCGGCTGATTGAGTTCAATCAGGTCGTCGCAAACGCTTTCGATCAGGGTGGCGAGATCGACGCGGCGTCTTTCCTCGCCTGGACCTGACCGCGCCGCCGACAAAACCGCCTCGGTCATCGAATGCAATTCATCCAGGTTGCGGGTCAGCCGGTCGCGAACTTCCTCATCCTCGACAAATTCCGCGGTGATGCGCATCGCGGCGAGCGGTGTACGCAGATCATGTCCGACCGCGGACAACAGTTGACGATGGCTTTCCAGCGTGCGCGTGACGCGGTCGCTCATCTCGTTGAACGCCTTCGCAGCGTGCCGGATGTCGTCTGGCCCGGTATCCGGCAGGCGTGGAGCGACACGTCCGCGCGCAACTTCGTCGGCGGCATAGGCGAGTGCCGACAGCGGACGTGACACGCGTCCGGCAAGCCATGCCGCGGCAGCGCCAGTCAGGATCGTTCCGAACAAAGCCGCGATCAGAATGGCCGGAGCGGGCGAGGGGGCAGGCAGGCGCGTAAACTGCGCGGTCAGCCAGCCGTCGCCATTCGGGAACGGCTGCGTGATTTCGACCATGGGGGTGTCATTGTTCAGCGGATTGTTCAGTTGCCGCGGCAGGTCGATGACGCGCACCCGCGCCGGCGCCAGATAGGCGCTGCGTTCGCCGGAATAAAGGTCGGCGGCAAGCTGCCGCTCCTCATCGTTCATGGGGACATCGCCAAACGGCGGCGCGCGCAGAATGGAATAGTGAAACAGGTTGCCGCTCAGCGCTTCGACGGCCGGCGCCCGCTGTTCTTCGGGAATCGTCATCACATAGCGGAACACAGCGGCAATGCGGTCCACGGCGGCGGTGATGCGCGCGGTCTGCAATTCGCCCTCGCGGGCAACTTCCAAAATTCCCGCCACCGACAGATTCGACAGAATCACCGCGGCAGCGACCACCGCGACGAATTGCGATCGCAATGTCTGGAAAGCGCGCATCAGAGGATCTCCACGTCGGACGTGAACATATAGCCTCCGCCCCAAACCGTCTTGATGTAGCGCGGATTTTTGGGATCGGCCTCGATCTTTCGGCGCAACCGGCTGACCTGGTTGTCGATCGAGCGGTCGAATACCTCGGCGTCGCGGCCTTTGGTCAGATCCAGCAGTTGTTCGCGCGACAGTGCCACTTTCGGACGTTCGAGAAACGCCATCAGCAGCTTGTATTCTCCGCTGGAAAGCGGCAGCGCGAGCCCTTCGGGGCCGACAATTTCGCGCTGCGCGGCGTTGAAGGTCCATTCGCCAAACCGGTAGCGTTCGGCGGTGGGCCCGCGGAGCCGCGGCGGCAGCGTATTGGTCCGGCGCAACACGGCGCCCACGCGCGCCAGCAGCTCGCGCGGATTGAACGGTTTTGATACGTAATCGTCGGCGCCCACTTCGAGGCCGACGATCCGGTCCAGCTCATCGCCGCGGGCGGTCAGCATGATCACCGGGATGCCGGAATTTTCCCGGATCGAGCGGCACAGCGAAAGCCCGTCTTCACCCGGCATCATGATGTCGAGGATGACCAGATCGATCGCCGAGGTCCGCATCAACCGCCGGGCCGCCTGCGCACCATCCGCCGCCGACGCCCGGTAACCGCTTTCACGCAGATAGCGCACCAGCGGTTCGCGAATATCCCGCGCATCGTCGACAACGAGGATGTGCGGCTGTACGCCGCCTTCGGACACTGACTTCACCCCTTGATTAAAACTGAGCATTTATCGACTCCGACCCATGATCGGCCGCAAGCCCACATCTGTCACAAAATATGTCATTCGTGGGGAAACGGTAAAGGGCGGTGCTCTTTCGGGCTTTTTCACCAAATCTATGGCATGGGCTTGCGGTTTTATTGGGGCCACCGGAGGTCACGGTCATCGCGCGTGACTTCACTCCAGCCGGGCGGTTCCCCCAATCCAACCGCCCGGTTTTTTTTTATGATTTGCGCAATTCCGCAGTCATCTGCGCCAGAACCGCAACCGCAATCTCGGCCGGGGAGCGCGCCCCGATGTCGAGGCCGATCGGCCCGCGGATTCGGGCAAGTTCGGTATCGGAAAAGCCTTTTGCCTTCAGGCGCTCCAGCCGTTTTGCGTGGGTGGTCCGCGACCCCAACGCACCGATATAGAAGGCATCACTCTTGAGCGCGGCGGACAGGCCGGGATCGTCAAGCTTGGGATCATGCGTCAGCGCCACAACTGCGCTGCGGGCGCCCGGCGGTTTGGCAGCCAGGGCTTCATCCGGCCAGTCGAGCGACAGCGTCACGCCGGGAAAGCGCTCGCCTGTGGCAAAGGCGGAGCGGGGATCGATGACGCGCACGGCATAATCGGCCAAAGCCGCCATGCGGGCCAAAGGCTGGGCGATATGAACTGCGCCGATAATGGCGAGGTCAAGCGGCGGGTTGAACACGGTCAGAAACCAATTGCGTCCGCCGATGTCCACAGCCGCGCTTTGGTCGCGACGTGCCTGAATACGGGCCGCATCGGCGAATGCATCGCTCTCTGCCTTGCCCGGATATCTGAGCACGCTTTCTCCGCTCGCAAGATCGGTTGCCAGCACGACAGCCTGCTGAGCATCCCGGGCCTGCTTCAACTCGGCGAGAACCGACTGCTGCGGTTGGGCCAATAAGGGCGCGACATGTATCTCGATGGTTCCGCCGCAGGCGAGGCCAACCGCCCAGGCGTCTTCATTGCTGACCCCGAATTTGAGGTTGCGCGGTTTGCCGTCGCGCAGAGCATTTTCAGCTTCGCCGATGACCGCGCCCTCGACACAGCCGCCCGAAACCGATCCGCTGAATGCGCCATCATCGCGGATGGCCATTTGACTGCCTTCCGGACGCGGCGCCGATCCCCATGTCCGTATCACGGTCGCCAGCGCAACTTTGCGGGTGTCGTGCAGCCATCCGGCCGCAGCCGCCAGGGGATCGGATGCGATATCAGCCATGACGGGATGATAGCATGGATGTGACGGCGCGTTGTGCCATGACCTTGACGAGATGGGCCCGGTACTCCGCCGATGCGAAAAGATCGGACGTGAATTCTTCGGCAGCGACTGTGACAGTATCCAGCGTTTCGGGCATCAGGCGTTCTGCGAGAGCAGATTCCAGTTCGCTGGCGCGATAGACGCAGGACGCTGCGCCGGTCACCGCAACCCGGATCCCATGTGCGTGTTCTGCCACGAATACGCCCGGCATCGCATAGCGCGAAGCCGGGTTCGGGAATTTCATATAGGCCGCGCGGCGGGGCAGGCGGAATGCCACCTGGGTGACGATTTCACCTGGCTCCAGCGCCGTTTCGAACATGCCGGTGAAGAATAGATCGGCCGGAATATTGCGCCGATTGGTGGTGACCACTGCATCCAACGCCAGCACCGCCGCAGGATAATCCGCAGCCGGATCATTGTTGGCGATCGAGCCGCCGAGCGTGCCGCGGTGGCGCACGGCAGGATCGCCGATCAGGCCCGCAAGAGTCGCAAGCGCCGGAATGGCCCCTTCCACTTCAGCCGATGCCGCGACATCGGCGTGCCTTGTGCCTGCGCCGATGGCGAGCAAATCGCCATCCCGGCGGATGAACGACAGCGCCGGGATGCGCGAAATATCGATCAGCTCCGAAGGACTGGCGAGCCGCTGTTTCATCGCCGGAATCAGCGACTGACCTCCCGCCACATAACGGGCATCGGAAGCCGAATTGAACAACTGCCCGGCTTCACCGAGCGTTGCCGGACGCAAATAGCGAAATGAGGCGGGATACATCTCACACCGCTCGCGATGCGGCCTGAATGGCCTTGATGATATTGAGATAGCCGGTGCAGCGGCAAAAATTCCCTTCGAGCTCGCGGCGGATCAGCGCTTCGTCCGGTTGCGCATGCCGCGCCAGCAGATCGACTGCGGTCATGATCATGCCGGGTGTGCAAAACCCGCATTGCAGACCGTGATGTTCCTGGAATGCCGCCTGGACGGGATGAAGCTTTCCATCCCTGCTCAAGCCTTCGATGGTCAGAATGGAATCGCCATCGGCCTGAACGGCAAACATGGTGCAGGATTTGACCGCCTTCCCGTTCAGATGCACCACGCAGGCGCCGCATTGGCTGGTGTCACAGCCGATATGCGTACCCGTGAGCCGCAAATGGTCGCGCAGGAAATGCACCAGCAGCGTGCGATCCTCGACTTCGGCGGTGTGACGTTCGCCGTTCACTTCGACACTGATAGTGCTCATGCCAACTCCAGCGTGCCGTGCGACTTGCGCCAGATTCGGGTGAAGGTCAATGCGTCCGTTGCGCGGGCACTCCCCGGCGCAGGCCTACAGCACAACGGAAAAAAAGATCAGTAGAATGACGATAATGCCGATCAGGCCCGCGACCCAGATCTGGGGTGCGAGGCCTTCTGACGCGGGGGGCTGTGGTACCGGCGTTGGTGGTTGGCTCGCAATGGCAGACGCCGCCTTGGCGGCCCTGGTTTGCATCAGCGCCGAAAATCTGGCGAAGAATTCGTCGGCCACCGATCTTGCAGCGCCATCGATCAGCCTTTGTCCGATTTGCGCCAGTTTTCCGCCGACCACGGCTTTGGCGCTGTATTCCAAAATGGTCCGATTGCCCTCGGCCGCGAGAAGGACTTCCGATTGGCCGCGGGCAAATCCTGCTGCGCCGCCCTGGCCCTCACCGCTTAGCCGCATCGCCCGCGCAATGCCAGGTGGACGAACCATATCCTCGATCGTAACTTTGCCCTGAAAGCGAGCCTTCACCGGACCGATTTTGAGCGTTGCCACGGCCTGGTATTGATTGGGGCTCAACTGCTCGACGGACTCGCAACCGGGGATGCAGGCCGACAATGTTGCCGGTTGTCGCAGTGCGGCCCAGACCTGATCCGGCGCCGCGGGGATGCTGTATTTGCCTTTGAAATCCATGACATGCGTCTGCAAATGCGATGTGACTGGTGGCCGTGCATTGCGGCCGTGAATCTGTCGCGCAAGATGCGAATCACACCTTCTCGTGACCTGACATTTGTGTTAAATTTTAGTCAAGCTGCGCAGGGGCGAGGGGCAGTGGGCACAGAAGTGATGATGCCGGAATCCATGGGAACCGGCGAAGCAATCGTTCAGATTGCCGGAAAGATCAAGTGGTTCGACAACGTCAAGGGCTACGGCTTCATCAAGCCGGCGGAGGGGAGTTTGGGCGATGTCCTGCTCCACCAGTCCTGCGTGCGCCAATCGGGATTCAAGCTGGCGCAGGAAGGGGCCAGCGTGATCTGCCATGCGGTGCAGCGGCCAAAGGGATTTCAGGCGATTAAATTGCTGGAGCTGGATAACAGCACAGCATTGTCGCCTGCGAGCGGCGCACAGACGGTCGCTGAATCCCAGCCTTCCGGTGCAGCATTCGAAGCCACCGTGAAATGGTTCAATCGCGGCAAGGGTTATGGCTTTGTCTCGCGGGATGCGAATTCGCCGGATGTCTTCGTCCACATGGAAACGCTGCGCCGGTCGGGCATCCGCGAATTATTTCCGGGACAGCGGGTGAGGGTGCGCGCCGGCGACGGCCCGAAGGGCAAACTCGCGGCCGAAATCGCCATCGTCGATATTTCCTGATCCCTGGGTCATAAGGTGAAACTCTTGCACGGCCGGGTGCGGCCGCTATTGTGACCCCATGCGCGCCATTCTCGCTTTTCTGCTCACTTTCGGCTTCGTCTTTTCTGCCTGCGCGGCGGACATCACCGGTCCGCAGCCGACATTGCCGACCGCTCCTCTGGTGATCGATACGCCAAAGGGCCCGGTGCAATTCACCGTTGAAATGGCTGTCACCTTCAGCCAGCAGGAAACCGGGCTGATGTTCCGCAAATCTCTGGCGCCCAATGCCGGCATGCTGTTCGATTTTCGCAATGAGCAGGAAACCTCGTTCTGGATGAAGAACACGCTGATCCCGCTCGACATGCTGTTCATCAAGGCGAACGGCACGATTGCGCGGATCGCGGTAAATGCAAAGCCGCTGTCCGAGGACAGTATTCCGTCCTATGAGCCGGTGCGGGCGGTGCTCGAAATTGCCGGTGGCCGCGCCGGGCAATTGGGATTGAAACCCGGCGACAAAGTTCACGCCGCAATCTTTGGCAATCTTGGAAAGTAGCTCGCCGGCCGCTTGCGCTCCGCCTTGAACCCTCCATCATCCGCGTGTATCGGATATTTGCGCCGGGGCGTGGCGCAGCCTGGTAGCGCATCTGCTTTGGGAGCAGAGGGTCGCGTGTTCGAATCACGCCGCCCCGACCACCCTTCGCTCCGGAGCTGCCGGAGCTCCGGGTGGCAGGCCACGGGTATGAACTGCAAAGGAATGAAATGCTCGCGCGTATTTATCAGCCGGCCCGTACCGCAATGCAGTCGGGAAAGGCCCGCACAAAAAAATGGGTGCTGGAGTACGAACCGGAACAGCCGCGCGAGATCGAACCGCTGATGGGCTGGACGGCATCATCGGACATGCGGCAGCAAATCGTTCTCGATTTCGACAACAAGGATGAGGCGGTGAATTACGCCGAGGCTCACAAAATCCCTTATCAATTGTTCGAGCCGCAGGAGCCTGCACCAAAAGCGAAATCCTATTCGGATAATTTTCGCTACGACCGCAAAATTCCCTGGTCGCATTGAATCGGAAGACAGAGCACAGAAGACGGGCATCAGAAGCTGCGTCTGTTTTTTGATTCCCGTGTTCTGTATTCTGATTTCTGAGTTTGACCCCGTAGCTCAGCCCGGATAGAGCAACAGCCTTCTAAGCTGTGGGTCACAGGTTCGAATCCTGTCGGGGTCGCCATTTGCCGACTGTCTGGTCCGGAGACATGGATAACGGAACGTTCCTAAGACATCGGTGACAACCTCGGGCCGAAGGGGTTGTCGAGGGGCTGCAAGTTTTTTGCTCCAAGTCGATATGTGAGATCGTAATGCATGAAGGAGACGAGCCAGATGCCGTCGTCGACTTCTTTGATTCCGGGCGTCTGGCCGTAATTTCTGGTTTTCGCCAATGACGTTCGTGCGCTCCAGCGGGATGGCCACGCCGCGCAGTGGTTTATTCAACTCGGCAGTTCGGCCAGATGCTCAGAAATCAATTTTCTGGGAACAAGGTACGCCGCAAGAATAGCTGATGCGACGATTATCGCTTCGTCGTCGAAGAAGCTCAGTAGGTGGACCGAATCCACAAAGGTGTTAAAGGGCGTAAATGGGTAGAGGAGGCCCAAAGCCATTACAATCCGGGCCGAGAATGGCATTCGCTCGTCCCGAAGTAGTTCGAAAGTAAACCGGCAGGCCCTTTCAACGAAGTGAAGTCCAGAACGTGCAAGGCCCGGGACCGCGGGGATCATCCTTCCTGCGGTCCGCACGCGGCAAGTGGAAATGTCCATGCGGGAACGAGCAACAGAGGCCTTCGGCATCTCTCTGCGGCTTCGGACCAGGTTTGGCATGCCGGCGTATTGCCACTCATAAATTTGGAAATCCCGCGCGTAGAGAGTTTCGATTTTTGCTTTCGCACTCAGCGTGAAGGGAATTTTTTCCCGGCTATCAGTTCGGTTGAGGTGGGGGAATTCGATTTTCCTGTTGAGCTTTTCGCCTAAAGTTCGAGCGTATTCGGCACTTCGTTCCAACACGCCGCAGTGAAAGACATTTTTGAGGAAGAACTCCGGTACGTCATCCGCGGCGGATATTCCAAGATAGGAATTCGCGATGTCACGATAGATTTCACGGTGATCTAGAAGAAAATCCAAATATCCGTCGAAATCATACTTCGCCGCAATTTTGGGCGCGATGCTTGAGTCGAACTGCTCCAGATACTTCTTCCGTAACTGAGCCGCACGCGCATAGAGATATTCCGACCGGCATCGATCATACGGATTGCGAAGGATGGTGATGATTTTCACGCGGTGGCGCATTTTATGCTCCACCGAGCGAAAATCGATATGCCCTCCGGTCAGCAGGTTGCCCGGCTGAGCGAGTCGATTAACTCTGGAAAATGCGCGCGAAAGGGACGGGGTTAAAAAATTTTTCGTAGTGTTGCGCATTTGAGATCGGCGGAACCGCAAATGCTGGAACGGCGAAATTCGACCGTCCAATTCCAATGTGTTCGGAAGGCTGAAAATATATTGGTCTGCGAATGCCTGTTCGAGCAGCTTCTGAAGGCTCGAGGAGCCACTTTTGGGTATTCGTATACAGAGGAAAAGGAAGCCGGTATCGGAAAGGCTGGGCATGGCACGTGCAGGAAATAAGGGCTCGAATCGTCTTCCCACTCTTGCTAGCAAGACACTGCTAACAAACTGTGTCAGAGTTTGCCAAACTTACGCCTTTCTGATGAAGAACCGTTTATAGTCGAATTCTTCCACAGCATTAGCCTTACAACAGGCTGAATGAAGACCAAATTGCCGGATTTATTCGTGCGTTCCAATCAGCGCGTGCTTTGGCATCATGCCTGAATCGATTCACGATCAATAATTATGGTATGGTTGTTAAACCTTCAGGCGATGGATCATTGACCGCGGAGGACGTTCAGACATTTCTTTATCAGTACGCCGCTCTGGTGGGCTGCGAGAAGCTGCGCGCAACGTCTGCACGTCATGAAGAGAGCCGATGTGATCGTCGTTACGGCACCGGACCTTCCATACGGCGTACCGCGAAAGTTCATTTGTTCGCCATGAATTGCTACCGGTACGGCGGCGTAGCGGTCTTTGTCGGAGCAACGGTTTCGTCCGTGCTCGCGGGGTGTGCTTCAGGGTCTCTCGCCGGTCGTGGCTTCTACGTTGTAAGCGTTACTTATCAATATTCCGATGAGAACCGCGTGGCTCGTGAGTGGCGTGCTCTGCTCACTGCGCAGGACGAATGCTATACCGGCGGTTTCCAGTATGCGCAGCCGACGGGACCGCCGCAGATCATCAGCGATGGCGGGATAACAACCGAACATCGGGCGACGCGATCCTTCTACTGCATCGGCTTTCGCGGCGAGGGGTAGGAGCGGTAAAAAGCGCGACCCAGGACTACAAAACTTCGGTCGGGTCATTTTACCGCTCGTGTTTCATGCCAACGACAGGGTCCATTCGATCCGCAGCGTGCGCCAGCGCCCCTTCGGGCAGGGAAAATAAAAAAACACGGTGCCGGGTGCTGGCGCCATGGTTCCTGGTGCTACGGCCACCAGCATCGTTTGCAATTTTGCACGGGATGCAGGAAATCCGCGCGGCGCACGATCTCCCGGGCATGGTTTTCGCGCGGTTAATTCCCGACCTCGCACAAACACTAAGTGACTAAGGCCACTGCCATTTCTGCCGTTGCGTTCGGGACTTGCGGTATGGTTGGAATCCTGTCGGGGCAGGATGGTTGCGGATGAATCGAACACGCAGCGCGGACCAAGTGGTCCGCTCAGCGTGAGCGTCACCATAGAATCATGGCACGTGCAGTTTTATATTACTGTCATATTCGGCGGTCCGCCGTGCTGTCAGCATTTGGATTGTGGGTCGCGATTTCCGCGTTTGCTTCTCCCATCATCGGGATGATGCTGGCCAGACAGCTGCGCGGAAAACGCACACGAGCCCGGCGCTACGCCGTCAAGTATCGCAGATGGCTGCGGAAATCGGCCAGCCTCCAGAGGGACCGGCTTTCACGTAAATGCGCATCGCGGGCGGTGGGCGATTGCTGAAGTGATCCAGCCTGCGCTTGCAGCACGCCGGCGAAGCTGATGGAACCGTCACAAAATCTTCACGGACACTGGCACGCATCGCGCAAATACGTGCATGGGTTCGTCACGCAAACCCCGTAAGATTTCGATGTTGCCGTCATCGTCTCCCTCAATCGCCCTGCGGCAACCCACCAGCCGGACGCGGCCATTATCAGGGCAATGGTGGCCGCGTCCCGGACCGGTCGGGAGTGGGTGCATAAGGCGGCCGACGACCCACATTTGTCACACTGGGCGTTGGGCAATTTGAGGTTAAATGGGGCGCTCGTTCGCAGCCCCGCCAACCGACGTATCTCCCGATGTTATATCGCATGGTCATCTGGCGCCTTCGCCATTTCGCCGACGAATGCCAGCGCGCCAGACAATCAGCGGTCGATCCAGCGACCCGCGTAGAACTGGAACAATTCGAAAAATTGTTTCAACAGTCCGCCCTGGACATCGAAACAGCGCGTGACAACGAGCGCGGCAGCGGCTAACCGCGGAAGCGCCATCATCGCCGCCTACCGCGAAGCAAACCGATTTGACAAGCGGCCTATGAGCTGCCGGTTGTTGCGCCCCAAGCGGAGCGGAACGCGGGCTACGGCAGGAGGATTGTCTCCCTTCAGGTGATCAGGGTAGGCCAGCGATAAAGGCGTCCGGCACCACGTTGGCGTCGATATCAATGATCGCGCGCCCGCGATCGATCGACAGGCAGTTGAAATCGATGCGCGCGATATCGCGAACGCCTCCCGGCAGGTACACCTTGAACAGTTCATCGGGAGGAAGCACGCCGTGGAAAATTTCAGCATAGCTGCCA
>JAGWSK010000123.1 GCA_028869355.1 Alphaproteobacteria bacterium
ACAATCGCCATTCCCGAGATCAGTCCGCCGCCGCCGACCGGAATCGCCAGCGTGTCAAGCTCGGGCACCTGGGCAAAGAACTCCAGTGCCGTCGTTCCCTGTCCGGCGATCACCAGTGGATCGTCATAGGGGTGGATCAGGACAAGGCCATCGCTCTCAGCGAGCTTTTGCGCGGTGGCATGCGAGTCCGACAAAGTCGCGCCTTCGATCACAACTTTCGCGCCGAATTCGCGCGTGTGCTTCACCTTGGTGAAGGGCGTGCCCTCGGGCATGACGATGGTTGCCGGAACGCCAAGCCTGCCGGCATGGTAGGCGACGCCTTGCGCGTGATTGCCTGCCGACATGGCGATCACGCCGCGCCGGCGCTCGTCATCGGACAATGAGAGCAATTTGTTGAGTGCGCCCCGTTCCTTGAAAGAAGCGGTGAATTGTAGATTTTCGAATTTGAGAAAGATGTCGGCGCCGGCAATGTCGGATAAAATCCGGGAATGCCGTGCCGGGGTGACTTCCACCGCGCCGGCAATGCGTTCGGCCGCGGTCTCGATGTCATGCAATGTAATCGGCGGTAGTGGCATGGAATTCATGTCTTGTCCGGACCGTGATGAAACACCGGACGCCAAAGGTTGCAACCATCGAAAACACCGAAATGGCAGTTCCGCTCCGATGGGACCTGCGTTAATTAGTTATGCCCCGGCTGAAAGCATTCCAGGCGCATCTCGGCTTTTTCGACACTGTTGTCGCCGCCCCGTCGCAAAAAGCGGCGTTGCAGGCCTGGGGCTCGCGGCAAAATCTGTTCCGCGACGGCGGCGCGAAACCGGCTACCGATCCGGATGCTATTGCCGCCGCACTGGCGAAACCGGGCATCGTGCTGAAGCGGCTGGCCGGATCGAACGACCCATTTTCAGAGCAGCCGCCGCTACGAGCAGCGAGGAACGAGAAACGAGGAGCGAGAAAGGGTAAGAAATCTCGCTCCTCGCTACTCTCCACTCGCTCCTAGAGGTGCCGTTGCGATGATGCCAAGCCTGTTCGTTTCGCATGGCGCGCCGACATTGCCCCTGGATGATTGCCCGGCGCGCGCTTTCATTTCCGGTCTCGGCAAGGACCTGCCCAGACCGAAAGCGATCCTCGCCGTCTCCGCGCACTGGGACACCGGAACGCCCGCCGTCAATCGGGTCCCTGTCAACGATACGATCCACGATTTTTTTGGCTTCCCCGATGCGCTTTATCGCCTGCGCTATCCCGCACCGGGCTCGGCGGAATTGACGACGCGGACAATATCGGCGCTCCAGCACGCCGGATTTAGTACCCAGGGGGACAATGACCGCGGGCTGGACCACGGCGCCTGGGTGCCGCTGCTGCTGATGTATCCGGAACATGATATTCCGGTTGTGCAGCTCAGCATCCAGAGCCGCCTCGGTCCGGCCCATCATCTTCAGCTTGGCCGGGCGATCTCCCGCTTGCGTAATGATTACCTCATTTTGTGCACCGGCAGCTTCACCCACAATCTGCGCATGCTGGACCGGTCGGGCCTCAATGCGCCGGAAGCGCCCTGGGCGCGGGATTTTTCCGCGTGGATTCACGCTGCCTTGGTGGAGGGGCGCACAGACGATCTCGTCAATTATCGCCGGCTTGCCCCGTTCGCCGTCCAGGCCCATCCGGACGACGACCATTTCATGCCGCTATTCGTGGCGGTGGGGGCCGGCGGCGATGGTGCATCGGCCCGCAGGCTTCATTCCAGTACGACTTTCGGCACGCTCCGGATGGACGCATACGCCTTTTCTTGAACCCAGGCTGCGCTGGCGCGCTCTTGAAGGAAATCTCCGCCGGTTCTATCTCACCGGCCAATTCGTGGAACTCGCCAATGGCCGGCCATTCACAATTCAAGAACATCATGTTCCGGAAGAACAGACAGGACGCACAACGCTCCAAGCTGTTCTCCAAGCTGTCGCGGGAAATTACGGTTTCGGCCAAGCTCGGGATGCCCGATCCGGCCCACAATCCGCGCCTGCGCGCCGCCATCGCCGCCGCAAAAGCCCAAAGCATGTCGCGCGACGTCATCGACCGGGCGATCAAAAAGGCGCTGGGCAACGATGCCGAGAATTACGAAGAGGTGCGGTACGAAGGCTTTGGTCCGGGCGGCGTCGCGATGATCGTCGAGGCGCTGACCGACAATCGCAACCGTACCGCCGCCGATGTCCGCGCCGCGTTTTCCAAATATGGCGGCGCGCTCGGTGAAAACGGCTCGGTCAGCTTCATGTTCAACCGGGTCGGCCTGATCGTCTATCCCGGCAGCGCCGGCGATGCGGATTCCATGCTGGAAGCTGCCATTGAAGCCGGCGCCGACGAATCGGTTTCATCCAGCGACGGGCATGAATTCATTTCCCGGGTCGAAGATTTCGCGGCGGTGCGCGATGCGCTGGAAGCCAAACTGGGCGCTCCGCAATCCGCGAAGATCGTGTGGCGTCCGAGTAATACGATCATGGTGGATGACGAAACCGCGGAGACGCTGACCAAATTGCTCGACGTGCTGGACGACCATGACGACATCCAGAACGTCTATGCGAATTACGAAATGAGCGAAGCCGCGATCGAAAAACTCCCCGCCTAAGGCATTTCACCGCGGCTCAGAGGTTCGTTGTTTGCCCGCCTGGCCGTGGTCCGGCGCTTCGGTAATGCAGCACCGGCCAACATGGCCAATTTGTTGCCAAACACTCAAATCTCTGCAGTCCAGTCAAAAATTGGTGTAACCTTCGGCCCCAGCGTCCCGAATTAGCAGTCGGGCGTTGCGCGTGTCGCGCCCATTGACGGATTTGATCGCTGTTAAGGGAGGTAATTCATGGATCTGACGAAAACCAGTCTGATTGCCGCTTCGGCGGCCATGGCGCTGTTGCCGGTCCTCGCGAGGGCTGCAACGCCGGTGCCCGCGCCGACGGCGTATCAATTCGAAAAATGCTATGGCGTGAATGTCGCAGGGAAAAACGATTGCGGCGTACGCGGCGTCCATTCCTGCGGCGGTGAGTCAAAGGTCAATAACGATCCGCAGTCCTTCATTTATGTGCCGGCGGGCACCTGCGCGAAGATCGTCAACGGCAGCACGACGCCGAAAACGGCTTGATCGCCGGAAACACGCGAGTGACCGCGACTGAGCGCGCGGAAAGTTTCGCGGAAATCGCTGCGGCGATCGGAGTTGGTCTCCGGTCGCCGCATTTCAGCCAGGCTAAACCCTGAGTCGATCAGAATGAGCCGCTCGCCATCCTGGATCACAATGCAGTGAACGATCGATACCGGTACCGAGTCGTTGGGAAACGCCCGCAACTGGCCGCTATTGATGTGATGAATCTTGATCATGGCTTCTTACCGCTTCCTGTGATGGAGTTCGTGGGGGTCATTCCGGCCGTGGAACCGTTCGCTCCCCCAGGCGGGAGGTCATGAAGGCGTTCTCTTCTCTCAGCACGTGGAACGAGAATCGGGTTTCACG
>JAGWSK010000124.1 GCA_028869355.1 Alphaproteobacteria bacterium
ACCCCTCACCCAGCGCGCCAATGGCGGCCAACGGGCCGCGGCGCGCCGCCCTCTCCCACAAGGGGAGAGGGGAACGCGCGAAGATTAACTCGCGAGAGGATTCGGCCTGATCTGGAAGTGGACGACCTTGCTGGTCTGACCCTTGCCGCCTTCGATATGCGTCGGCGCGCGATCAGAGAAGGTTGACCACAATCCCCGGCCCTTCCATCCACCATTGGCATCGTCGATGCGGCCGTCGAGATTCTTGGCAAAGAAGCCCAGCGGATAAGGCACGCGCATCACGACCCATTTGCCGTTGACCAGCGCCTCCAGCGAGTCGGATTCGTTGCCGGTGGCGATCGGCGTATTGGCGCCGAGTCCGGACGTGTTGTGCTGATCGACCCAGTCATAATAGGGCGCTTCAGCGACAGCGCCCGGGTCACCTGCTTTGAATCCGTCAAAAACGGGTCCGGGCATGTGGTAGATCTTCCAGCCTTCCGGGCAGACATTCTGGAAGTCCGCAAGTGCGGGCCCCTTCAGCGGGCCTTTGCACAGACGCCGGTCGAAGCTTGCGAGATCGCCGCTCGCCAGGGCCGACCACACAACGCCATCACTGCTGATGTCGGCGCCGCGCGGACTGAATCCCGCTTCTTTGGTTTTGGCGTTCTTCCAGGGCACTTCATAGACTTCGCTGAGCTGTGTCTTGGGATCGAAACGCACGAGACCGCCCGGGAAGCCGAGCAGCGTTCCCCACACCGAGCCGTCCGCCGGATTCGGGCTGACGCTGTAGATGCCGGTGATCACGCGCATGTCTTTCGCCGGATCCATTTTGCCTTTCGGCTCGACCCAACCGTCGTCGCGCTTGCCATTACCATTGGTGTCGAGGACGAACGGCGCCCAGCCCTGGCTCGCTTCGGCGCTGTGGGTGGCATCCCATTTCTTCACATCGAGCCAGCCGATGGCGTCGTTGTTGCCGCCGCCCGAGCTGAACCACAGGATCTCGTTCTTGTCGAACTGAAGATGATGGGTCGAGAAGCACAGATCGACCATGTCGATCTTGCGCGTCTTCGGATCGTACACCTCAGCCTGGCGTCCGGACCGATTCTCCGGCAAAACCTTCGCATACGGATTGTTTGATCCTGCCTTGCAGAATGCCGGATCGGCCTGCGGACGAATGCGCGCGGTCAGCCACAGCCGGCCTTTTTCGTCATACATTGGATTGTGGGTGACGGTGTGACTGTCCCAGATCGCCTGCTCGCCCCAATAGGCCGAGGCGCCATAGATCGGGTCGGTCTTGGTGGTCGGAGTCTTGGGATCCTGGAATTCCGTCTTCAACAGACCGGACTTGTTGTCCACCGGATCAAGCCAGGGAATGTAGTCCGAGCTGGCTTCGGTCGCGCCATAGATCAGACCATGGGCATTGAGCGTCGGATTGCGCTTGTCGGTGGCGATTTCGTCATGCAGATAGGCTTGCGGTGTGTTCCAGTCCCATTCGGTGACGACGATGTTGCGTTCCACGCCTGCGGGACGCGGCGGATCCATGCGCGGCAATTCGCCCTTGGCGACGCGGTCGGTCCAGTCGCCGAACTGCGCCAGCGCCCGTTGCGTGTCGAAGCGGCCGATCGCACCCATCATCGGGCCACTGGCCTGGCCGGATTGCAGGCGGCGTTCCCATGCCGCGGCGCCGCTGTCGAAATGGCCAAGCGCCGTCGGGATGGTGCGCGTGGCCTTGTCGCCCAATTGATGACAGGCGACGCAGCCATCGGTCTTCAATTCGCGCAGCCACATGCCCTGGTCTTGCATCTGCTGGGACATGTTGTTGCCGGTAGGTCCGGTGCCCGGAAACAGATTGGCCGCGGGAACCTTCAGCATCGAATACCAGTATTGCGCCGGATAATATTGTGCGGCCGCGGCACGGTCCGGAGCCGCAACGGCCTTGAGGTCGAGCGTCTTGCCCGGCTGCGATTTCACCTTCGCTGAATCGATGAGGCCATAACCGCGCACCCAGACGTCGTAAGTGCCCTTCGGCAGGTCGGGAAGAAGATAACGGCCCTGATCATCGGTGACGACGATCTTCACAAATTTCGTCGGCAAGTCTTTGGTTTCGGCGATCACCCAGACGCCGGCTTCCGGCCCTTTGGCGCCGGTCACTGTGCCGCCAATGTCGCTGGCCTGGACGCGCACCGCGGCTGCGGGTTGCGCGGATGCCGAAGTGATCGGCGCGGCACAGAGCAAAGCCGCAAAGCTTGCACTCAGCATGCCGGTAATGGCTGTTTTGGTCCTCATTTCGTTTTCCTCACCGTTCGCGTGGCCCAAGAGCTGCACGTGGAAGTGGGTTGTATAGCTTATTTGCCGCGCGAGAACGAGAGCCCCGTGTTCTTGATTCGACACTTGCCCGCAGAGGGATTTCCGCCGGCTGCGGCACTGGCCAGATCATGCGTTCGGCCGGCAGTTGCACGCGGACCTCGGTACCCACGGCCTTGGCGCTGGTGATGACAAGTTCCCCGCCATGCAATTCCGTCAGCCTCTGGGCAAGCGGCAGCCCGAGCCCCGTCCCTTCATATTTTTTGGTAATCGCGTTCTCGACCTGTCCAAATGGTTCAAGGGCCAAAGCCATTTCGTCGGGTGACATGCCGATACCCGTGTCGGAGACCACGAGGCTGAAGCATTGTTGGTTGTAGACGACGGACACGGCGACGCGCCCGGCTTCCGTGAACTTGACCGCATTGGACAAGAGATTGATCAGAACCTGCCGGAGCCTTAAGCGATCGACTTTGATCATTGGCCGCGCCGAAGGAATATCGGTCCCGAGCACGACCCCCTTCTGATCAGCCTGAACCCGCACCGCCATTATGCTCTCCGCAACAAGATCGGCAGGGTCGAGGTTCTCTTCGTTCAGGTCAGTCCTTCCTGCCTCAATTTTCGAGATGTCCAGCAGATTGCTGATGATCTCCAGGAGATGCTCGCCGGCCCGGCAGATGTCGCCCGCATATTCTGCATAGGCCGGTTTGCCCACCGGACCCATGACCTGACCACTGATCAGCTGCGAAAACCCGATAATCGCGTTAAGCGGGGTTCTCAGCTCGTGACTCATATTGGCCAGGAACAGCGACTTTGCCTGGTTTGCAACCTCAGCGCGTTCTTTGCTCTCGAGCAGTTCGGCATACGCGTTCTGCAGCTTGCCGCGCTCGGTTGCGAGCTGTACGTCGCGCTCGGCGCGGTTGCGGATTTCGAAGATAAGATAGAAACCAAAGCCGCAGAGCAGCAAACAGGTACTGGCCGCAAGAACGTACAGCAATTTCGCATGCGCACGCGCAAGCGCGAGACCTTGATCGTAATCCAGTCCCACGGTCACGAGCAGCGGGTAGTCCCAGCCGCGGCGATAGGCATACACGCGGGTAATGTGATCGACCGGACTCAGCTGGATGTAGGAGCCGCCGCTGTTTTCACCGACAGACTTTGAGGGCGTCACCTGCGCTCTTCCAATGGCGTTGCTGTCGAGCCCGTCCGGATTTGCTTTGCCAAAGCGGGCGAGAACCGTTCCATTGGTGTTCGCCAGCACAATAATGCCGTTGTTTCCCAGATTGATCGACTGATAGAGCGTCACCAGCTTTGCCGGCGACACAAAGAATGCCAGCACGCCAACCAGGCGGCCCTGCGAGTTCAGTACACGTCTGCTGATTGGAATCAGCATCTCGCCATGCGCCGGATCCCTGACCGGAGCTCCGATAAAGAGTCCGTCGAATTTGCTGTCGCGCTGAATGCGAAAAAATTCTTCATCGCCGGCGGACAACGGCGGCAGCGCCGGCGCCCAGGTACCGGCAATCAGCTTCCCGTCGGGCGAAATGACCGCTGCCTCGATGACGGGAGCACCGAGAATCGGAAATTGGCGCGCCAACGAATACAAATCCATGTCCCGGGGGCGCGCGGCCATGCGATTCGCCACCGCCTGCATCGTGCCATCGATATTGTCGAGTGTATGAGTCACGTCTTCGTCGAATACGAAGGCGAGATTGTTAGTGTCGGACTGGATTGCCTTGACCGCAGACTCGTGCGACTGGCTCACGGAGGTCCAGACTGCGGTCCACATCGCGATGGCCACCACCGTTACGACCGTGACGATGGCCCATGTCAGGGCGCGCGCGCGGTGGCGTGGGTCAAAATCGGGCAAATTCCGCATCAAGAGCTGATGCTCCGGTGACGAACAATCTGCCTAGTTTCAGATTATTGGCTTTAACAAAGCCATAAGAATATCAAAGTCATTAGTGCGTTTAACAAAGCCATAACAACGTCAAAGTAATCTGAGAATGTTTGCAGTCGAGGGCACATCGATGCGGATGGCACGACCATTGCCGTTAACCACGTTTCTGTGCGGCGTTGCGATGATCCTGTGCGCGTGCGCGACCGTGCCCAATCCAATGTACTTGCTGGAGTCGCCGACAGTACCCAACCCGTTTTACTTGCTGCACTCACGTGTGAGCGCGAAGACGAACAACTCGCATAAAATCGCGGAACCGGACGAAATGCCCTCGCCGGTTGAACCGGTATCCCTGACAATGAGCACCGATTATGAGCAGCAGATCAAAGATCTGGGTGCTGATAATTTGAAATTGAGGAAACAGCTCGTGGACGAGCTGCTCGAAAATGCGAAGCTGAAAAAGCAGCTTAACGAGGCAATGCAGGACAATTCGCTGCTGAAGGATCTCGCCGCCAGGAAGATGCGATAGAAGCGCTGAGCCGGGCCAATAAAAAAAGGCGGGTGTGAACCCGCCCTTTTTTTTAACCAGGTCCGGAGTCTCTCCCCTCCATGGGGGAGCAAAACCCGGCGCCGAATTTAATCGGCGAGAGGATTCGGACGAACCTGGAAATGGACGACCTTGCTGGTTTGACCCTTGCCGCCTTCGATATGGGCCGCGGAGCGGTCGGAGTAGGTCGAGAAGATACCCTTCCCTTTCCAGCCGGCGCTGGCATCGTCGATGCGCCCGTCCATGCCCTTGGCGAAATAGCCCATCGGGTATGGCACGCGCATGGTCACCCATTTGGCGTCGACCAACGCGAACAGCGCATCGGATTCGTTGCCGGTAGCGATCGGCACGTTTTTACCGAGTCCCAGCGTATCGAACTGGTCCACCCAGTCATAATACGGGGCTTCGGCGCTGCCGTCGGTGACCTGGATACCCCGGAATTGCGGGCCAGGGATCGTGTACAGCTTCCACCCTTCCGGGCAAGCCTTGCCGGTGGCGGCAACTGGCCCGTTCAACGGGCCTTTGCACAACCGGCGGTCGAAGCTTGCCATATGCCCGCTGGCCAGCGCCGCCCAGACCACACCATTGCTGTCGATGTCCATGCCGCGCGGGCTGAAGCCGGAATGCGGATTCTTCGGGTCCTTGTACGGGACTTCGTAGAATTCCGTCAGCTTCGTCTTGGGATCGAACCGTGCGACGCCACCCGGGAAGCCGAGATAGGACCCCCAGACAGTGCCGTCCGCCGGACTCGGCGATGCTCCGTAGAAGCCGACCTGGACATGCTTGTCCTTCTTCGGATCGACCGGATCCTTCAAGCCGGCATAGCCGTCGTCGAGCTTGCCGTTGGCGTTGGTGTCGACCACGAATGGCGCCCAGCCCTGGCTTGCCGATTCGTCATGGGTCGCATCCCATTTTTTGGTATCGAACCAGCCGACGACTTCGTCATTCGAGTTGCCGCTCGAGAACCACATCACTCCATTCTTGTCGAGCTGAAGGTGGTGCGTGCCGAAACACAGATCGATCGGCGTCGCCTTCTTGGTCTGCGGATCATAGACTTCGAGCTGGCGTCCCGAACGGCTGAGCGGGAAGGCCCTGGCCGAAGGATTATTTGATCCCGCCTTGCAGAACGCCGGTTCCTCATTGGCAGGACGAATTCGCGCCGTCAGCCACAACCGGCCCTTATCGTCCATCCACGGATTGTGGATCACAGTATGGCTGTCCCACACCGCTTCCGACCCCCAGTAAGGCGACTCGGCATATTGCGGCGAGGTCTTGGTCGTCGGAGTTTTGGGATCACGCCATTCCGACTTGATCAGGCCCGACTTGTTGTCCACCGGGTCGAGCCAGGGAATGAAATCCGAACTTTCTTCGGGCGAACCATAGATCAGGCCATGCGCATTGACCGTCGGGTTGCGGCGATCGGTCGAAATCTCGTCATGCAGATAGGTCTGGGGCGTCGACCAATCCCATTCGGTGACAATGACATTGCGTTCCATCCCCGTCGGACGCGACGGTTTGGCGAATGGCAGTTCCCCTTTTTTGACCCGGTCGGTCCAGTCGGCGAGATTGGCAAGCGCACGCGAAGTATCGAAATTGCCGATGCCGTTCATCATGAGCGCGCTGGCCTGGCCCGATTGCAGGCGGCGTTCCCACGCGGCCTGTGAAGTCTCGAAATGGCCGAGCTGGGGTTCGAGTTCGCGCGTCGCCTTGTCGCCGATCTGGTGGCAGGAATTGCAGCTGTCGGTCTTCATGTAGCGCAGCCACATGCCCTGGTCCTTGAGCGACACCGGCATGCCGTTGCCGGTCGCGCCGGTGCCGGGGAACAGGTTGGCAGCGGGCACTTTCACCATCGAGTACCAGTAGATCGCGGGGTAATATTGTGCGGCGGCCGCTTCGGTCGGGGCTGCAACCGATTTCAAATTGACGGTTTTGCCCAGCGCGGTTTTGGTCCGTGGACTGTCGATCAGCCCATAACCGCGAACGAAGACATCATAATTCGCCTTCGGCAGGCCGGGAATGAGGTAGCGGCCCTGATCGTCGGTGACGACGATTTTCACATATTTCGTCGGCAGATCGCGGGTTTCGGCGATTACCCACACGCCGGCCTCCGGACCTTTCGTGCCGGTCACCACGCCGCCGATTTCATCGGCTTTGACCTGGACGGCGGCATTGGCCGCCGGTTGGGCGCTGGCGCCCATCGGAGCGGCAAAAAACATTGCGGTCCCAAGCAGACTGGCCGCCAATATGCCCAATGACGATTTATGCATGCTCATGCCTCGTTCCTTCTCCCATGGATGCAGCGATACGGGTTTGGCAGAAATGCGGGAATATAGTCTATAGCCAATCGTCGCGCCGGCATAGACCGGGTCTGGCTCAATGAGGCGCCGTTGGCGAAATCATCAAGGAAAGAATCCCGCCCCGCGCTGACGCGCGAAGCCGTGCTGGAGCATCTGGCGGCGCACCCCGGAGATACCAAACGCGACCTGGTGCGGGCCTTGGGTGTCAAAGGGGCGGAACGGCAGCTTTTAAAGGGGATTTTGGCCGAATTGGCCGAGCAGGGCGCAGTGGAGCGCGGGCGCAGGCGCAGCTATGTCCCGGCCGGCGCATTGCCCGATACGGCGGTGCTGGAGATTTTCGGCGAAGACCCGGATGGCGAGCCGCTGGCGCGGCCGGTGCAATGGGAGGGTCCCTCTGCGCCGCCTTCGGTGCTGGTGCTGCCGGGGCGCGATGAAGTTTCGGCGCCGGGACGGGGCGAACGCATTCTCGCGCGGATCAGCCGCAACAAGACCGAGGGACATTACGAGGCACGCATCATCAAGCGGCTGGGTGCGAGCGCCCATCGCGCGCTGGGGGTGCTGAAAATCCAGCCGGGGGAATTGCCGCGCGTCGAACCCGTGGATCGCAGATCGCGGCATGCGTTCATGCTCGACGGGGGCGGCATTGCCGGATTGCGCGACGGCGATCTGGTGACGGTCGAACCGGAGGCGCGGCGCGGCCTCGGGGGTCCAAGAGCACGCATTGTCGAACGCCATGGCTCGATTCGCGAACCGCGCTCGATCAGCCTGATTGCGATTCACGCCCATGGCATTCCGACTGATTTTCCCGCCGAGGCATTGACCGAAGCGGAACACTCGAGGCCGACATCGGCCTCAGGACGAACCGATCTGCGCAAAGTGCTGCTGGTGACGATCGACCCGGAAGACGCGCGCGACCATGATGACGCGGTGTGGGCCGGACCCGATCCTGATCCGCGCAATAAAGGCGGTCACATCGTCATCGTGGCGATCGCCGATGTCGCGCATTACGTGCGCGCGGGTTCGGTGCTGGACAAAGAGGCGCTGAAACGCGGCAATTCCGTTTATTTCCCCGACCGTGTCGTGCCGATGCTGCCCGAGGCGCTGTCGGCCGATCTGTGCTCGCTGCGCGAATCCGAGGACCGGCCATGCCTCGCCGTGCGCATGGTCTTCGATGCACAAGGAGCGAAGCGGCGGCACGAATTCTTGCGGGCGGTCATGCGTTCGGCCGCGCGCCTGACCTATGGCGAGGCGCAGCGCGCATTCGACGGAAAGCCGGATCCGAAATGCCGGAAGCTGCAGGAACCGGTGATGCAACCGCTTTGGCAAGCATACCGTACACTGACCAAAGAGCGTGACCGGCGCTCGCCGCTGGATCTCGATCTGCCGGAGCGCAGGATCGTTTTCGGGGCGGACGGGCAGATCGCGTCGGTGGCGTTCCGCGAGCGGCTCGAATCGATGCGCCTGATCGAGGAATTCATGATCATGGCCAACGTCGCGGCGGCAGAATCGCTGGAAAAAGCGCGGCAGGCGCTGATCTATCGCATCCACGAGGAACCGAGCCGGGAAAAGCTGGTCGCGTTCGGTGATTATCTGCGGTCAATCGGCCTGTCATTCGCGAAGGGCCAGGTGATCAAGCCGGCCACCTTCAACCGCATCCTCGAGCGCGCCAAAGGCACGCCGCAGGAAGAGGTGATCAACGAAGTCACTTTGCGCACCCAGGC
>JAGWSK010000125.1 GCA_028869355.1 Alphaproteobacteria bacterium
ACGCATGCGGTCAATCTGTTCGTTTACCGAGGAATCCTTCTCGATGTAGGTATCCGTGCGCGGGATATAGGCTTCCGGCTGGTAATAATCGTAATAGGAGACGAAATATTCGACGGCGTTCTCCGGGAAGAATCCCTTCATCTCGGCATAGAGCTGCGCCGCCAGCGTCTTGTTCGGCGCCAGTATCAGCGCCGGCCGCTGCAGCCGGTCAATCACCTTTGCCATGGTGAAGGTCTTGCCCGAACCGGTTACGCCGAGGAGGACCTGGTCGCGTTCCGGTTCGCCCGACGGTCCCCGCCCCAACAGCCCATCGGATAGTTCCTCAACCGCTTGCGGCTGATCGCCCGCTGCCTCGTAATCTGAAACCAGGCGAAAACGCCGCCCGCCTTCGGACTTCTCGGGGCGCGCCGGACGGTGTGGGACGAAGGCGGTCAGTTCCGCGCCGGTGAAGTGTCCGAAATCGGCCCGCGCTTCAGCGAAGCCGGTGACGCGGCGAAAACCTGATCCGTTATTGTGAGGCATGCCGCCAATATAAGGCAGCGGCGCAGTGAAATCATCCGGCGGCACGCACGCATGAGCGCGGTGCCGCCGAATGGCAGAGACGTGCTATTTCGCGCGCAAATCGGTCTGCGCGGCGGTGGCGATCTTCTTTGCCGCGTCCATATCGCTTTCACCAATGCCGGTGCGAATCTGAGCCGCCACATTCAACAGCTTGGTCTTCATTTCGGCATTGTTTTCCTGCGGAATTGCACCGCCGGCCATGCCGCAAGGATTGCCGGCCATGGCGTCAAAGCCGTCGCCGCCTGGTCCCACAAGGCAATTCAGCACGTGGTGCATATGGGTGTGAACGACGTTGATATTACCGGCATTGGCTGCCAGGCCGGCGTGCGTCGCCGCAATCCCGATTGCCTGCTGCGCATCCGCGGCGGCAATGTTGGGAATCAGCGCGCCAAGCGAAGCTGCCGCCGCGCCGGCCAAGATGATGCGTAGAGATGTCATAATTTTCCTCCCGGTTAGAACGGCTGGGTCCACGCCTCGATATTGCCACAAATGACCACGCGGTGGAAACTAGGGCTTGACCCCAACGACGGAGGAATCGTCGACCCGGGCGAGAAACATGGGGATTTGGTGTTCCTCGAGGTATTCATCGGTCGCTTTTCGCGCCCCCTGCCAACGGAAATAGTCGTCCACGATCAGAATGCCGCCACGCAGCAACCTGGGGTAGAGATAGTCGAGTTCCGCCTTGGTGGAGGCGTGCCAATCGGTGTCCAGCCGCAACAGCGCAATCCGGTCCGGCAGCGCGGTTGTGGGAAGTGTGTCTTCCACTTTGCCTTTGATGAAGTGGACATGCTCCGCGGGATAGCCCGTCAGAGCCAGATTGTGCCGCACTTCCTCGATGCCATGATTGATCCAGGTCGAGCGCCCGGCCGCATCACGGCGTTTGCGCCAACTGCGGTGCGCCGGCTCGCCGAACCGTCCGCGATCATATTCGTCGGGTTCCGGCATACCTTCAAACGTGTCGAAGAGATACAGGCCGGGGCTGGTCATGCGCAGATCCAATAGAGTGTAGGCGATGGCCATCATGGAACCGCCCTTTGCGACACCGCATTCAACGAAGTCGCCGGGGCAGTTCCGTGCCACATGCCGTATCGCGGATTCGAGAACCGCGACGCGCTCATCCGACGTCATGGTATAGGGGCGGACCTTTTTGAGCAGGGATTTTTGAAATGGCGAGAAATCGAGTGCAGGACCCGATGTGGTCCTGCCGGCGAAGGGCCGTCTCAATTCGCGTTTGAGCTTACCGGCCCAATCGATCACGATAGTCCACCAATCTTGTCTGGTGTCCTTTCGGTATAGACATCAGGCGAGTTTCAGAATCGGGACACCAGTGGCGATGAGCGATACGCCAACCACGAACCAGCCACAACCGGCGCCGGCTGTGCCGGCCGATCTCAGGCTGCTGGTAATCGTCTGCTATTTTCTGTTCCTGCTCGCCTGCATCAATGGATTCACCGCGCTGATTGGCGCACTGATTGCGCATATCCGGCGCCGCGAATCGATTGGCACAATATGGCAAAGCCATTTCGATAATCTGATTCTCGTATTCTGGGTGCTGGTCGCCGCGTTCCTGATCGTCGCGTTGGGCTTTCCGCTGGGACTATGGGCAAACTTTTCCTTCCAATTCTTCACCCATCCTTCGATCTTTTATCTCTGGCCGCCATGGTTCCTGATCTTTCCGATTGTGTTCGGGCTGATTGTGTTCCCGGTGCTGGTCGTCTGGTATTTTTACCGGACCATCCGCGGTCTCATCCGGGCTGCGGAAGCTCGCCCCTACCGCGGTTGAGTTCTGATCGTGCCCACCTTCAAACAAGTGACAAACTCCCAATATAGAATTTGAATATCAAGTCGATCCTGCAAGTGATGATGTCCAAAGCCAGCCTGTCGCAGAAATGCAGTGCCACGTTCCTGCCGCCACGGGTGGTTTTGGTGCGGCATGGCAGACCGGCCATTTCCATGGCCCGCACCTGCTATCGCGGTTTCCGGCATTTCATCGCTGCCTATGAGTGTGCCGGTCTCGATCCCCGCAGCGCCCCGCCGGCGGAACTGCGGGCGCTGGTCAAAAATCTGTCTGCGGTTTTCACCAGCGGCGCGCCGCGTGCCAATGACAGCGCCCGTTCGCTGCTGCCGCAAGCGCAAATCATCGCCGACCCGCTGTTCGCCGAAGCTCCGCTGGCCGGACCGCGAATTCCACTCGTGAAAATGACTGTACCGATCTGGGCGGTGATTTCCCGCATCATGTGGCATGCCGGATACCATCCCGAAATCGAGAATTACCGACGCGCGCGGGGGCGCGCTGCGCGTGCCGCGGATCGGCTTCTGGCCGGCGCCGAAGCCAATGCCGGGACTGCGGTTCTGGTCGCACATGGCTATTTCAATGCCATGATCGGACGTGTGTTGCGTCAGCGCGGATTCGTGCGGGTCGGGGCGCATCGCGCCAGTTTCTGGAACGCCGTCACCTACGAACGTCTGGTGTAAGTCTTAGAATCGTGTGGTGATGCCGCGGATGTCGGGGCGCGGGCGGTCCTCCAGCGGATCGGCCGGATGGCCGATATAGATATAGCCTGCGATGCGTTCCGTCGGTTTCAGTCCAATCCGTTCCATGACGGCAGGATGGTAAGCACACCATTCGGTGATCCAGTTCGCAACATAACCCAGTGCGTGCGCGGCAATGACGATGCTCATGCAGACAGCTCCCGCAGATAATTGCTGCTCCCACACCGGAATCGGAATCTGTTCGCGCACGCGGCTGACCACGCCGACCACAACCGGTGCCCGCAAAAAGCGCTCGCGTTCCTGTGCAGTGCGCTCCGGGGATGAATCCCGTTCGCCTGAAACCACCGAGCCGAGAATGTCACCCATGCGTTTGCGGCCTTCGCCCTCAAAGACGATAAACCGCCACGGGGTGAGTTTGCCGTGGTCGGGAACGCGCACGCCGGCCGACAAAATGCGGTCCAGCTCCGTGGGACTTGGCCCGGGCCCCTTCATCGCCTTGGCCGAACCGGAACGACGGCTCAACAGCAGGTCGAAAGTTTCGGGGACGGCAACATTCAACGGGCGAGTTGCATCATTCATGGAATCTTCTCAATTCAGGTCGGCTACCCCAGCTATTACGGCAGTTTGCACTTGGTTGGAACGCGGCTTTTCACGACCCCGGCGATGATGATAGAGAAGCCGGCCAACTGCATGGATAGGGTTATGCGTCCGGCCGAGAAAATTGCCAGTTGCGATCCGATCTGGTCGGCGTTGCGCGCCCAGGCCGAGGAGCTGGCGGAATCGGAGCCGGAGCTCGCGAGTTTCGCGCACGCGACGATCCTCAGACATGACCGGCTCGAGGATGCCCTCTCGTATCATCTGGCGCGCAAACTTGGCGGCGACGAACTCTCTCCGCTACAGTTGCGCGAACTCTTCGCCGAAGCTTTTGACCAGGATAACCGCATTGGCGAAGCCGTCCGCGCCGATCTTGCGGCGGTGTACCAGCGCGATCCCGCCTGCCATTGCTATGCCCAGGCGTTCCTGTTCTTCAAAGGCTTCCACGCGCTGGAATGCTACCGCCTGGCGAATTTCCTGTGGACACGCGGGCGCAGGCTTATGGCGTTGTTCCTGCAGAACCGGATTTCCGATCTGTTCGCCGTCGATATTCACCCGGCCGCCCAGCTCGGACGCGGGATCATGATCGACCACGCCACCGGCGTCGTGATCGGCGAGACGGCAGTCGTGGGCGATGACGTGTCCATGCTGCATGGCGTCACCCTTGGCGGCACCGGCAAGCAGAATGAAGACCGCCATCCAAAAATCGGCCGCGGGGTTCTGCTCTCGGTCGGCGCCAAGGTGCTCGGCAATATTCATATCGGCGAGTACAGCAAGGTCGGGGCCGGTTCGGTGGTACTGAAACCCGTTCCGCCTTACACCACGGTGGCCGGTGTTCCGGCGCGTGTCATCGGCAAAGTGGGGACTCCCCATCCCTCTCAGGACATGAATCACGACTTTCCGGATGACAGCACGAAATAGCTGCGGCGACTTGCGATAACCCCACGCACCAGGAGAATCTTGCTTTGACCCGCAGCGAAATCTGGCGCCTCGAAAAATATCTGCGCAATCTTTTCCGGCTCGATACCGTGACAATCTTGGAGCGTCAGCCCAAGGACTCCGTCGAGGTCCATATCGGAGGAGAATTCATCGGCCTGATCTACAAGAACGAAGAAGAAGGTGAAGTCTCCTACGACTTCAACATGTCCATTCTCGAAGAGGATCTGCCGGAGCCGCCAGCGACGCGCCGGTAATCAGAGCACCGACAGCATTTCGCCGACCAACGGGTGACGGACAATATCGGCATCGGTCAGGCGGACAACCGCGACGTTTTCCACCTGCTCCAGCCGCGCCGCGATATCGCGCAGACCCGAGACCCCCGGCAGCAAATCCGTCTGATCCGGATCTCCGGTCAGGATCATGGTCGACCGCCAGCCGAGGCGGGTCAGCAGCATCTTGAGCTGTCCATAGGTGCAGTTCTGCGCCTCATCGATGACAACGAAGCAATCGTTCAGCGTGCGGCCGCGCATAAATGCCACTGGCGCGACTTCGATGGCTCCATCGGCCAGAAGAGCCCTGAGACGTTTACTGCCCAATCTTTCTGTCAGTGCGTCATAGAGCGGCCGCAAATAGGGGGCGAGCTTCTCTCCCATGTCGCCCGGCAAAAATCCGAGCGTTTCTCCTGCTTCCACTGCCGGGCGGGAAAGCACAATCCGGTTGACGCGGCCGCTCTCCAGAGCATCGACGGCACGCGCCACGGCAAGGTAAGTTTTGCCTGTGCCGGCGGGGCCAAGAGCGAGCACTACCGGGCGCTCGTCGATCGCGTCGAGAAGCTGCTGCTGTACCTTGCTGAGCGCGCGCACATTCTTGACGTATTTGCGGTCGCGCTCATCCGAATCGAGGGGCGACCAGCCCGCGGATGGAAACAGATTGTGAACATTGCCGCTTTCTTCATGACCCCGCTCCCGCAACTTGTTACGCGCGACGCGTTTGGCCATGTACACCCCCCGTGGCAGCGAATCAGTAACCTGGTCGATCCTATGCCCTTTCCCAGCCTCCGTCGCGTCTGACAAAGAAAATTCACATCCCTTTGGAGAACAGGCATGCCCATGTACGCGCTTTCCGACTGGCGTCCGGAACTTCCGCCGGAGGGCGAGTTCTGGATCGCGCCTGACGCGAACATCATCGGCCGGGTACGGCTCGCGAGGGGCGTCAGCGTATGGTTCGGGAGTGTGCTGCGCGGCGACAATGACTGGATCAGCGTGGGCGAAAACAGCAACATTCAGGATCTTTGCGTGGTGCATACCGATCCCGGTATTCCCCTGAGCCTGGGTGCGAATGTCTCGGTCGGGCACGGCGCGGTTGTGCATGGCGCAACCGTTGGCGACAATTGCATCATTGGCATGGGCGCAACCCTCCTCAACCGCGCGAAGATCGGCAAGAACTGCGTTGTCGGCGCCAATGCGCTTGTCCCCGAAGGGAAGGAGTTTCCCGACAATTCGCTCATCGTCGGCGTGCCCGGGCGTGTGGCGCGCAGCATCGTTGAAAACGATGTGCCGATGCTGCTGCTGAACGCGCAGGTCTATTACCAGCGCTGGCACCGTTATCGCGAAGAACTGAAACGGCTGTGAACGCTAGAGCAGGTTCCGACCAGATGGAATCAGTTTGCGTTGCGGTTCTCGCGTGGCGATCCGCAAGGCGCGGCGCGAAGTGCGATGCGGGTACATCGGTCGAGCGCCGCAACGCAGCGGGCGCCCGCGAGAACGCAACCCGTACGGGCCGGGCGCTTTTTGCCCGCGGGTTCGTCGCGGGGCTCGCCCGTATTGCCCGATACGCGCTTCGCCCCGCTCCTGCCCGCGATGCAAAAATCGCTCCGGCGCAAACGGTTCCATCTGGTCGGAACCTGCTCTATCAGTAGGTTCGCGCCTTCGGCGGGATCGATTCCACGTCGTTGGTGAGCGTGTACATGTGCACCGGACGATAGGCGATTTGCGTTTCCGCGCTCTGCGGATCGAACCAGATCACGGTATGTTTCATCCAGTTTTTGTCATCCCGTTCGGGATAATCTTCGCGCGCGTGCGCGCCGCGCGATTCGGTGCGTGTCGCTGCGCTGTCGATCGTGACAATTGCCTGCGCGATAAGGTTGTCGAATTCCAGCGTCTCGACAAGGTCCGTGTTCCAGATCATGCCGCGGTCTGAAACTGCGATGTCCGGGATGGCCTTGAACACGTCCCGCACCGCCTGCTGGCCCTTCTGCAGCGTCTCTCCGGTCCTGAACACGGCGGCGTCGTTCTGCATCGCCCGCTGCATGGCGAGCCGCAATTGCGCGGTGGGCGTTTTGCCTCTCGCGTTGCGGAACCGGTCGAGCCGGGCAAGGGATTCGTCACCGGCGCCCCTGGGCAAATCGGGCTGGTTTTCGCCGGGCTTGATGCCTTCCGCGGCGCGTGCGCCGGCGGCTTTTCCGAACACCACAAGATCGCACAGCGAGTTCGAGCCCAGACGGTTTGCTCCGTGCACGGAGACGCAGGCTGCCTCGCCGATGGCAAACAGGCCGGGCACCGTGCTGTCGGAATCGCCCCCGGTGACGCTCAGCGCCTCTCCAAGATAAGTCGTCGGGATGCCGCCCATGTTGTAATGAACGGTCGGCAGCACGGGGATTGGCTTCTTTGTAATATCCACCCCGGCAAAAATCCGCGCCGATTCCGTGATGCCGGGCAGGCGTTCATGCAGGACCTTCGGGTCGAGGTGCGAAAGCTGCAGATTGATATGGTCCTTGAGCGGACCAACCCCGCGGCCTTCGCGAATTTCGATGGTCATGGCGCGTGACACGACATCGCGCGAGGCCAGATCCTTGGCATTCGGCGCATAACGTTCCATGAAGCGTTCGCCGGCCGAATTGGTCAGGTAGCCGCCTTCGCCGCGCGAACCTTCGGTGATGAGAACACCTGCTCCGTAAATGCCTGTCGGATGAAATTGCACGAATTCCATGTCCTGCAGCGGCAGTCCCGCGCGCAAGACCATGGCATTTCCATCGCCGGTGCAGGTATGCGCCGATGTGCAGGAGAAATAGGCGCGGCCGTAACCGCCGGTTGCGAGAATGGTTCGATGGGCGCGGAATCGGTGAATGGTGCCGTCATCGAGATTCCACGCCATCAGTCCGCGGCATTGGCCCTCTTCCATCAGAAGGTCGAGCGCGAAGAACTCGATGAAGAAGTTTACGTCATAACGGAGCGATTGCCCGTAAAGTGTGTGCAGGATGGCATGGCCAGTTCGGTCGGCAGCGGCGCAGGTGCGCAGCGCCTGCTCCTTGCCAAATCTCAACGTCATGCCGCCGAAGGCGCGCTGGAACATTTTGCCGTTTTCCAT
>JAGWSK010000126.1 GCA_028869355.1 Alphaproteobacteria bacterium
ACCAAAATTGGCGATCAGTTTCAGTTGTGGGCCGGCGGCATTGATGATGTCGCGGTTGATGCGGTCGCCAACTGTCGGCACCACAATCTCCGCCTCGCCCACAGCGGCAATCAGGGCCGCGGCGTCCATCGGGCGGTCGTATTCATTCAGCCGGACGTTGAACAGCGCCGCCATTTCACGCTCGACCGGTTCGGGCAGTTTGCGCGTGACGATGACAAGGGGTTTCGGTCGGCTCATCTTCTTTTCAGACATTAGCGCTTTTTGCTTATCAGAAGGCCCGGAAGGGTCAAAGATAAGCCCGACGAATCATGCGCGTGGGCTTCGACCATGGCTGCTGTTTCCTGCCTTCGATCCGAAAAAGTTCAGTACGGATTTTTGCTGGTGCTGTTGATGCTCGGCGGAATCGCGGCGGGACCGGTCGGTGCTGCCGACACTGCGCCCTATTTCGCCAGCATGAAAAGCGGCAAAATCTATATGCGCGTGGGTCCAGGCGAAGACTACGAGATTAAGTGGGTCTATCACCGCAAGGGTCTGCCGGTGGAAGTGTTGGGGAGCTATGACGCCTGGCGCCGGGTAAAGGACATGGACGGGGAAACCGGCTGGATTCACACGGCGCTGCTGTCGCACGAACGGACTGCGGTGGTGATTGGCCAGAGTCTCGCAACCGTGACCCGCCATGATGAAGCCGGTTCGGAGGTGGTTGCAAGGGCCAAGCCGGGTACGGTTGGGACGCTGCGCCATTGCAACGGGCGCGCCTGTGAAATGAAGTTCGACGGTTTGGAGGGCTGGGTTCCAAGGGCACGGCTCTGGGGCGTCAGTGATGCCGAAAATTTCTGACCCGCCTTCGCCGAAGGCTTCGGCGGGCGAGAAGTGGAACGCCCGGTCCCCCGAAGTCTTGACGAAGGGGGACCCGCCTTCGCCAAAGGCTTCCGACTTCGCTCTTCGAGCTTCGTCGGACGCGTCGGCGGGCGGGAAGCGGAACACCTGGTCCCCCGAAGTCTTGACGAAGGGGGAGGCGCGCCCGCGCACCTCGCCGGGATTGCTGGGTTGGGTGCTGTTTGAATGGGCCCGGAATCCCTACGTGCTCGTCATCACGATCTATATCTACGCGACCTATTTCACCCGCGATATTGTCGGTGATCCCGTCCGCGGACAGGCGCTGTGGGCCGCGATTCAGGGTTACGCCGGTATCGGCGTGGCGGTGCTTGCACCGTTTCTCGGCGCGATTGCCGATGCCGGAGGAAGGCGCAAGCCATGGGTAGCGGTCTTCGCGGTATTGCTTGCCATGTCGACCGCGGCGCTGTGGTTCGGTGAACCCGCCGGGCGCGGTATCGGACTTGTTGGCGTTGCGATGGCGGTGGCATTCAGCAACATCGCCTATGATGGATCGCTGGTGTTTCACGCTGCGATGCTGCCGTGGCTGGCGCCGGCAAAACGGCTCGGCCGCTGGTCGGGTGCCGGCTACGCACTTGGCAATGTCGCAGGAATCGTTCTTCTCGTCCTCGTACTGACGTTATTTTATCTGCCGCAGCATCCGCTGCTTGGGCTTGATCGCGCGGCTCATGAGACGGAGCGGATCTCGGGTCCGCTGTGCGCATTGTGGTTTGCCGCTTTCGCCTGGCCGTTCTTTGTCTTTACGCCCGACCGGCCCCCGAATCCGGTTCCGGTGCCGCAAATGATGCGGCAGGGCTTCGCCTCGGTCATGGGCACACTCCGGAGGGTGCGCCAGCACCGCAATACGGCGATCTTTCTGGCATCGCGCATGATCTATAACGACGGACAGAATGTGATGCTGGCATTCGGCGGTGTCTATGCCGCCGGCGTGTTTCACTGGGGCGCAACTGAATCCGCTGTATACGGAATTATTCTCTCGGTCTTTGCCGCGCTGGGCGGCTGGCTCGGCGGAAATCTCGCCGACCGTATCGGTACCAAACGCGCGCTGAGATTGTCGCTGGCGGTGATGATTATCGCCGCCCTCTTCTCTCTTGGCTTTGCTCCTGACCGGATGTTCTTCTTTGTCGGCTATCCGGCAGGCAAACCGGTTATCGCATCGCCGATGTTCCGCACCGCGCCGGAGCTGCTTTATATCGCAACGGTCATGATCGTCGCGGTGGCATTGGTCGCGACCTATGCCGGCAGCCGCGCGATGATGGCGCGCCTGGCGCCGGAGGCACATGTGACCGAGTTTTTCGGCCTCTACGCGCTGTCCGGCGAGGCGACGGCATTTGTGGCGCCGCTGGCAGTGTCACTGGCGACCACAATGTCCCGAAGCCAGCAATGGGGCATGGCCGTCATTGTCGCGTTTCTGGCCGCGGGTTGGCTGGGACTGTCGTTTGTGAAGGACAGTTCCTAAACCGTCTACATCACGTCGCCGGGTTCGGAGCCGTCGGCCATTGGTCCGGCGTAGAATTCCGGATTCATGCGGCTCTGCATGCCTTCGCGCTTGAGCGTCGCTTCAAATTCAACCCGAATGCAGGGGTCCTCCATATAATATGGAATCGCGTCTCCACCTTTCATGATGTCGATCGCTCCGGAATCGAGCATGTCCTCGCCGGGCCGGCCGGCTTTGCGCGAACGCTGATTGTTCGGACCGTGCCATGCCGACACACGCAAGCCGTCCTTGCCGATACCGAAATGCTGGTGGAACCAGTTGCCGCTCATCGGCGCGGCGGAAACGATGCCGCCATATTCATAATCCTGGCGCAGGACCTTGTCCTCATGCCCATCCGTCCATGGCGTCATACCAAGGCTGTCGGGCCAGGTGTACGTGTATCCTTTGCCGTTCACGCACAGCAGCACCGCCGCGGACATATGTTTGTGCGCCTTGGAATAGCGTCCGTTCTGGTGATGTCCGATCCAGAGATAAAAGCGATTGCCGGCCATATAGGGTTCGACGCGGCGATAACCAGGCGAGCGGCGGTTATCGAGCGGCAGTTGCGCATTGATGATGTCGGGGATGAGATTTGTCCGCCGCATCGCCAACCCGCGCACGGGATCGGGTTCGAGGTCGTCGCGCGGCTTGAAGTAGTCTTCGGCGCCGGAGAAGCGGTCGGTGAATGCGTAGGGGCAATTGAACACGAAATCCATGTTGTCGATGATGTTCATCAAATTCGGCGCCGTGGTGCCGCAATAGAGCAGCGCCGGCGAACTGCCGGCGTTGATGAAGCGATGGCAGGTATTGAGCGGAATCGAGAACAGCGAACCTTTTTGCCATTCGAAGACATGGCGCTTTGATTGTCCGTCCTGCCAAACTTCTGTGGTGCCGCGGCCCTCGATGACGAACACGACTTTTTCGTAAAGGTGCTTGTCGGTATTAAGCGCGCCGGCGCCCGGCACCTCGACGACATAGCTGCCCCACAGGCCTTCCGTGCCATAGAGCTGGATATAGCTGCCGCGGCCGCCCAGGCGCTTCCACGGTGCGAGCGGCAGGTCCTGCATCCGGCGCGCGCCGATCCCGCGGTAAACCGGAATGCCCTCCGATTCCAAGAACCTGTCATACGGCATCCGGGGTCGCTTGAATTTACCCAGCCCTGCGTTTTGACCCTCTTTCGGTTCATGCCAATGGGTCCGGCCGGTAACGTCATGCATCTTCCCTTAACCCCAAAATTTCAGCATAGCCGGACTGTTAGGTGTGCGGACCGCAGCGGTCAACAACGCCGGAAGGGCGGCAAAATTTCTCGAATGTTGGTGATCCTTTTCACTCCCGGTTAACCGCTAATTTAGAATCCGCAATTTTAAATAATGACTTCGCGTATTCTGCGGAACGGATTAGCCAGGGCCACGGGCCGGGCAGCAACTTGACTGGAGCAAGCTATGCGTCGTCATCTGAAATCCTGCGTGATTGGCGTTTCCTGCCTACCCTTCCTTGGCATGCCGGCGTTCGCCGCCGGCGCGCTGCCAACCAACGGAAATTTCGTTTCCGGCTCGGGCCACATCTCCGCGAACCCGGCGGCGACACAGCTGACCGTCAATCAGGCGACGAAGAACGGAATCATCAACTGGGCCGGCTTTTCGATCGGAGCCGGGAATGGCGTACAGATCAACAACGGAAACGGCGCAACCCTGAACCGGGTCATCGGCAATTCTCTGTCGCAAATTGATGGATCCTTGACTGCGACCGGTTCGGTTTATCTGATCAACCAGAATGGAATCGTCCTGACGCCGACGGGCCAGGTGGTGACCGGTGGCGACTTTGTCGCTTCGACGCGCGACACTGCGAACCCGGGATTTGGCAGCGGGGCGGTGCATCTCAGCGGCAATTCGAGCGCGCCTATCAACAACCAGGGCACCGTCAGTGCGGGCGGAAGCGCGGTGCTGATCGGATATTCCCCAAACAACAGTGGCACGATCAACGCTCCGAACGGCCTGGCGGCACTTGTTGCGGGCGACGATGTGACTGTGCAGCCGGGCCGCGGCGGCTTGCAGATCAAGGTGAATGCCGGAAGTGGCGATGCGACCAACGGCGGCACGATCGCCGCGGCGCAGGCCATGTTGAACGCAGTCGGAGGCAATGTCTATGCGCTGGCCGGCAACATCAGCACCGCCAATGCTACCGGGGTAGCGAATATTGACGGCCATGTCTGGCTGACAGCCGGTGGCAGCGTGGATATCGAGGCGCCAGTCAATTCCAGCGGCGCAGTCACTATTAATGCAGGTGGCGCCGCCTATGCCGCGGTAGAGTCCAATGGTGGGGCCGACGGCGTGTACATCAACAATATCGTCAGCGCAGTTGGGCCGATTTCCATCACCGGCAGCGGCGGCAGTGCCGGCGTAATGGAGAATTATGGCGTGATGATCGATGTCAACGGTTCAGTGCAGGCCACCGGTCGCGCGCCAATTAATGTCACCGGCACGGGCGGCGGCGTGAATACCGGCACATTTGGCAATGACGGCGTGTTTATCACCGGAACCGTTGCGGGCAATGGCGGGCCGGTAACCATCGCCGGCACGGGCGGCAATTCCGGGGGCCCCGACAATTTCGGGGTGACCAATGAAGGCGCTGTCCTGAATAACGCAAACGGCAATATCACCATGACCGGTACCAGCAGCGGAGGTCCTGGCGCAGAGGTCTCACCGCTGGGGCTCGGCCAGATAGGCGTGGCCAATCTCGGACTTGTTCAGACCGGAGCCGGGAACATCTCGATCACCGGCGCCGTGGGTGCGAACGCGACCGGTGCGTTCAACGCCGGTGTGGGCATTGGCGGCGGCTTGATTGAGACCGGTGGCCATGGCCACATCGACATCACGGGGACGTCCAATGGGGCCCTTGGGTCGAATGACGGCGTGCTTTTGCTGGATTTTGGTTTTGGCGCCCCGACGATTGCGTCCGCAGACGGAGACATCCACATCACCGGCAATAATGTTTCGACCGATGCCGGAAGCGACAACGGCGTCCTGATCGTTTCTGGTACAATCGCGTCCAGTCGCAAGATCCTGCTGCAGAGCGACACCGCGCCCGTGATCAATTTCGGAACACTGTCCGCCGGCGGCAATGGCGCAAACATTATCGTCAACGCGCCGCTGTTCCTGAATTACGGCACGGTGGACGGAGAACTCCAGACCGGCGATTGATTAAACTGCCCCGGATTCGGCCGGTCCTCCTTATGGAAGGAACCGGCTGAATCCGGCTGCCGTCCAAGACTCTATCCCTACCGGTGACCGCGCCCTATTTTCCCATCCCTATTCTGCATGCGGGGGATGGAACCACCGGTGAACTCGGCCCTGCGCGGGAAATGCACGATATTCCATGCCAAAAGCTGACCAATTCGTTCCGGGAAACAACCAGCGTAAACGAAAGATTAATCTCCCGACGAGAAACCTGAACGTCCGGTTAAGTGATCCTAAAAACGCCTGCGGCAGACTGGCGCCCAGGAGGTGACCTGCCATGCGTATTTTTGGACGGCCGGGTCGGCGGCTACAAACCGCCCTGTGCAAATTCGCGCTTATCGCGAAAGAAACCCGCGGCAATATCGCGGTGATTACCGCGCTCATCTCGCCGCTTTTAATCGCGACCATGGGGCTCGGAGCCGAGAGCTCCTATTGGTATGCGCTTCAGCGGGGGATGCAGAACGCAGCCGACGCAGCGGTCATCGCTGCCGCGTCGAATGGCACCACGACCTATGCCCAGGAAGCACAAGCCGTTGCTTCCCAGATGGGATATCAGAACGGGGTCAACAACATCGTTGTGAACGCAACACAAGCCCCTAACTGCGTGTCCGGTGCCGCTTGTTATAGTGTCACCGTTTCAGAAGCCGTGCCGGTCTTTTTGGGGCAATTGATTGGTTTTGGCGGCGACACCACGGTCAATGGATCGCCCGCAGTTCTGATCAGCGCAACTGCAAAGTCAGTGCAGGGAACGATCGCACGCAATTATTGCCTGTTGGCCCTTGGATCCAGCACCGATGCGATCCGTGGCAACGGTGTTCCCGCCACTAATTTCGCCGGTTGCAATATCATGTCGGACGGCGGTTCCCTCTGCAATGGCCACAACATGGGTGCGGGTTTCGGCGATGCTCACCTCACCGATAGCGGTTGCGGAGTGGCCCAGGATTCCAATTTGCCGACCGTTCCAGATCCCTATATTTCGCTTAGAGCCTTTATCCCGGCCAACCCATGCTCGTCATATCCGCAGGAACCGGGGAAAAATGGTACGCCGCTTCCGGTGAGCAACCTGTGGTCCGGCAATGTAACGCTACCTGCTACCTACTTTGTTTGCGGCGACCTGCAACTGACCGGAAACGTAACGATCACGTCGGCGAGCCCCGGCTCCGTACTGGTTATTGAAAATGGACAACTCGATACCAATGGCTACACGTTTGCGACAGCCCAGGGTTCGGCGATAACGATCCTCTTCTCAGGAACGTCAGGAACTTACACACACGCACCGACTGGCGGCGGGACGCTGAATATTCAGGCACCGTCGTCCGGTGACTGGTCCGGCGTCGCCGTTTATCAGGATCCATCGCTGACGACTGGTGTCGATATCGCATCGGCGGGGAATCAGCCGACCTGGGATATTACGGGTCTCTTCTATGCGCCCAATTCCAATATCACCTTCAGTGGCGCGGTGAACAAATCAAGCTATGGCGCATCCTGCTTCGTTTTGGTCTCCAGTACCGTGTACGTATCCGGTACCGGCGCCATATTTGAGACTGGCGGATGCGACCAGGCAGGTTTGGCGATGCCCACCAACATTGTCGCCGGACGCGGCGCACTGATCGGTTAGAGGAGCGCCGCAGATGCCAAACCTGTCGATGTTTATCAGCGCTTATCGGTCCCGGCGCTTGTTGGGACGCTTGCTGCGGGACAATCGCGGCGTGGCCGCCATTGAGTTCAGCCTGATTGTGAGCTTTGCGACAGTCGGGAGCCTGAATGTGGCAGATCTCGCGGTTTACGCACGCGACCGTCTGGAAGTCGAAAATTCAGCCGCCATGGGCGCGGAGGCGGCAATAAGAACCTGCAATGCCTCACAGGTGCCCGCGACGACCAATTGCCCGGGTCTCAATGCGGCAATGACTGCCGCCGTTCAGAGTACCGGGCTTGGTACCAGCATATCATTGGCATCGGGGTATCCCAAGGAAGGCTATTATTGCGTCGATCCCAACACCGGCGTACTGACATATGTCAGTGATGTTTCCAGCAAGCCGGCAAACTGTACGGCTGTCGGAGCGTCCTACAACACTCCCGGTGATTACGTCGAAGTGCAGACCAAGTTTACGTATGCTCCACTGTTTCCTGGAATCACCGTTACCGGCGCTTTTCCCGGCACCATCACAAAAAACGCATGGATGAGAGTGGCTTAGAAATGCTGAGAGCGGCGCGATTCATGGGACGTCATTTCTGCCGTGAACACCGGGGAGCCACCGCGGTGGAGTTTGCGGTCGTTTTTCCGGCATATGTTTTGGTCGTCATCGGTGGTTTATATGCGTGCTTCGCGTTGTTCACTGCGACGAGCCTGCAATACGCGGTCGAACAGGGCTCTCGTTGCGCGGCGGTGAACTCCTCAGCCTGTACGGACGGCCCAAGCACCATCACCTACGCCCAAAGCCACTACCTCGGCCTGGCAGGCTCGCCGCCAACATTTACCTATACAACGCCATCCTGCGGGCACAATCTGACAGCATCCGTGAATTACGGATTCGATTTCGGCATGACCTCAGTCACGGTTCCAATCACCGCGACGGCGTGCTTCCCCTAAATCAGTTTTTGAGCATGGCGATGGGTTGAATCCGGCTGCCGTCGGACACCTCATCCGGGACATTCACGGCCACTTTTTCTCCCGCGGCAATGCCGCTCGCGATTCTGACAATCGATCCGTCTGTCGACTCCACCTCGACGGGATGGAAATGCAGGATGTTCCGGTCATCAGGCACGGCGACGAACTGCCGATTTTCACGCAGCACCAGCGCGTTGAGCGGCACTTCCGGAGTCGGCGGGACCTTCAGATGCAGGC
>JAGWSK010000127.1 GCA_028869355.1 Alphaproteobacteria bacterium
AGATACTTCCGTTCGGTTCTTGCGACATGCCGGTAATGCGTGCGCGCGATTTCCGACATGCGCGCGATCAGGGCGGCGATGTCCGGTGACATGCGTCCGCGCAGAAGCTGATCAGGCGAAACGCCAGCCGCGGCCATTTCGTCCGCCGGCATTGCGACATGTGCACGGCCTGCGTGAAACGGCAGGAGGCGCAGCAATCCGGTAATGGCATAGGCAATCCCCGCCTCACGGGCATTCTCATCGAGCGTTTCCCCTGCCCCAAGCACGCGCGCCGCCAGCCGCATCAGATTTCCTGACGTGGCATCCCCATAGGATTCAAACTGCGCCAGATCGGCAAACGGCGCCGGATCGAGATCCAGTTCGCGTGCGTCGATCAGGTCATCAAAGGCCGGCCGGGGAAGTTGATGCCGCTCGACCGCGCTCCTCAGCTTCGTCAGGAGTTCCGTACGCGCCGATGCTCCGGCATAGATCTCCTCGATGCCTTCGCGCCACCATTGCAGGCGGATTTGGCCCGCCACCGGATTGCGCACGGTCTCGGCGATTTTCGCGATTTCATAATTGAAGGCGTAGAGCGCGAAGAGATCAGCCCGGACAGTTTCCGGCGCAAACAGCGCCGCGATATAGCGATCGTAATCCTGTTTGCGCACCAGAGATTCGCAATAACCGGCCACGGCCAACTACATTGTCATGGCCCGACGCCCCGGCGCGCTTTGCGCGCAAGGGCGCCCGGCCATGACAAACCTGGGCAAGCGGTACACTCCGGCGAAGGTCTCAGGCCAGATGGCCGGCGGCGACCATGCAGAATAGCATCGGCAACGAGAGCATCGTGTTGGTGCGGGAGAACAGTCCGGCCGTGCGCGCCGCCTTGGCTTTCTGATCAGCCGGCAGATCGGGCCAGGCATTGCCGATATTCAGCGCCTTCTGCTGGTTCGGCCAGATCACGAACCAGACATTGAACCACATGATCGTGCCGAGCCACATGCCGATGCCGATCAGCATCACTTTGAGATCGATGAAGCCCTCGATGGCGTCGATCGTGTAGGCCTGCAGCAGATAGCCGTTCAGTGCGGCGAGAATGATGCCGAACACGATTGTCGCCATGGCGCCCCAGCGGAACCAGTACAGCGCCTCGGGCGTGATGAAGCGCGAAACGCCGCCTTTCAGTTCATCCGGAATCTTCGGCATGGTCGGCGTCTGCACGAAATTGAAATAGTACAGAATGCCGATCCACATAATACCGGACAAGATATGCAGCCAACGGACGAAAAACGGCCAGAAGACGTAATTGTTGAATTCGGTCTCGGCGATGTAGAGGATGAACACCAGAAACGCGAGCACGAAGCCCGCAATCACGGTGTTGCGCAAACTCAAGAGGATCGTGGGTATCATTATTTCCCCCTCGAAATGAATCGTCCCACGCAAGTATAACATTCGCGCTGCGCCACCTCCAATCAGCCGGCGAAGCGGGAATCGTGACCGGATTGACACTTGCCTTTGCCGTCCGAACAAGGTCTTTTACCGGCCATGACGCCCGTGGGCCGGTTGACGCTGTGTGCGCTCGTCCTTTTTGGGGCGACGGCTTTATCGTCCGCAACCGGAGACAGCCGCTTTCCACCGGCGCTTTCGATCAATCCCTTTGCCGGATCAGAGCCTTACCAGGACTGCATCAACGCCATCGCGAAAAAACCCGATGATGCCTTCGAGATGGCCCTGGCATGGCGCGATCACGGCGGCGGCATTCCCGCGGAGCGCTGCGCTGCATTGGCGCTGATCAGCCTTGACCAGCCTGGCGAAGCGGCCTCGCGACTCGACGCATTGGCACAACGGCAGGATGCCGGATCGGCAGGATTACGCGCTTCACTGCTCGGTCAGGCCGGCAACGCGTGGTTGCTGGCCAGCCAGCCGGAAAACGCCGAGGAAGCGTTTTCTGCCGCCCTGAAACTGACCTCGCAAGATTCCGAGTTGTGGGTCGACCGCGCCCGCGCCCGCGCCGCCCGTGCCGACTGGGCCAATGCCGAATCCGATCTGACGGTGGCGATCGGACTCGACCGGGCCAAGCCGGAAACATTTGTGCTGCGCGCCAGCGCACGCAACGCGCAGGGCAATAAAGAGGGCTACAAGTCCGATATCGAGTCCGCACTGGCGATCGATCCCAAATTCGCCGACGCGCTGGTCGAGCGCGGAGCGATCAAGGCGGCAGCGGGCGATGCGGCCGGTGCGCGCGCCGACTGGCTGCAGGTTCTGGTGAATGCCCCGGACAGTCCGGCCGCCGATGCGGTGCGCACCCAGATCGAGGCGCTGGAAGTCCACGACCGCTAACTCCTACTTCGACTCCCTATATTCGCTTGCCGGCAAGTTTGCGCTGGTCACCGGGGGCGCAACCGGCATCGGACGCATGACCGCCGAAGCGCTGGTGCATGCCGGCGCGACTGTGGTGATTGCATCCCGCAAGCTTGACGCCTGCGAAGAAGCCGCCGCCGCACTGAACGCATTGGCTGCCGCCGGCTCAGCCATCGCGCTCGCCGCTGACATCTCGAGCGAAGCGGGCGTTGCCGCCCTGTCGGATGAGATCGCGCGGCGTTGCCCGCTTGTGTCCATCCTCATCAACAATGCCGGGCTAAGCTGGGGCGCGCCGCTCGACGACTTTCCCTATTCGGCCTGGAACCGGGTGATGTCGGTCAATGTGGCCGGAATGTTTACGCTGACCCAGAAGCTGCTGCCGGTGCTGTCGGCCAATGCCGGCGCGGATGATCCGGCGCGGGTGATCAATCTCGGCTCGGTGATGGGCGCCCAACCGATGGGAGATCGCGTCTATTCCTATTCGGCATCGAAAGCCGCCGTGCATCATCTGACGCGGATCCTCGCCAAGGAACTGGCGCCGCGGCACATCACGGTGAATGCATTGGCGCCGGGACTGTTCGAAAGCCGGATGACCGCTTTTGCGACCAAAGATGCCGAGCGCCTGCCAAGGATCGAGCAGCGCATTCCGCTGCGCCGGCTCGGCCGGCCCGAAGACATTGCGGCCGCCATGCTGTTTCTCTGTGGCCACGGCGGCGCCTATGTGACCGGCGCCATCGTTCCGGTCGATGGCGGAGTCGGCGTGGAGACCGGCCCCGACTTGTGGGGTACCATCTGACCATCTAGGCCTGTGAGCTGTTTTGCGGCATGCCGTAGACATGCGTCGCGATGAACATCGACAGCATGCCGATCAGAAAGCCTCCGAAGACTTGCAAAGCCGGATTTCGTACGGCGGGTGTGCCGCCACCGGGGAAATACCCGATCAGGAAGAGCAATATCCACGCAAAACCGGCGACCGCGCCAAGGATGCCGATCACGTATATGATTTGCGACTTGTTCTGCGGCATTCCGAGAAGACGCGTCGCGATATACATGGCCAGCATGCCGGGCAGAAAGCCTCCGAAGACATGCAAAAGTGGATAGCCAGGAGTGCTGTCGCGCCGGAAATATCCAACCGTGAAGATCAATAGCCACGCGACAAGAACACTGATCACATATCTGCCAAGCCGCGACCCGAAAAACTGCAAAATCAGGCTCATCGTCAGATCCTTTCCAATCAGCAGCCACAGCTTCGCCTTCGACGGCTCGGCGTCTTCGAGGTCAGCGAAGTTTTGCAACATCTCCGCACGATGCCGTTGCACGAACGCCGGCGGGTAGAGATCAAGCAGCCACGCGTAGAGTCGTAACGACCGAGACTCCTTCTGCCGCACGGAGCGCGTCATATCAGGCGCTCCCAAGCTGACGGCGCGCGACGAGAGCCACGCGCGACAACCGCTCGGTTTCCGCGCGCAACGTGGATCGGCCAAGCGCCGTGAGCCGGTAGTAAATACGGCGCGGGTCCTGTGTGTCGCCCTGGGCAACCAGACCCGCCTCGATCATGCGGTCGAGCGAGCCGTACAGCGTCCCCGGACCCATTTTCACCGCATCTCCCGAATCCGCCTTCACCTGCTGCATGATGTCGTAGCCGTGGCGCTCCTTGCCGAACAAAGCGAGCAGGATGTGGAATACGGCGGGCGTCAGGGGCAGCGGCGCTGTCGGCTTGTTCATGTCCCCCATAATATATCCGTAACGGATATAGTCAAGAGCGATGACGCTTACGCCAGCAGGCCCGCCGCCTCGTTCCACCCCGCCCTCTCATGCGTTAAGCTGCGGAAAAAACGGGAGGATTTGATGCGTGGGACAATGATGGACTACCCGCTGACGCTGACCACGATTCTGGAGCGGGCGGGCAAGTTTTTCCCCACGGTCGAAATCATCTCACGGGCCCCGGACGGTTCGATCTCGCGCAGCAATTACGGCGCGTTTTACCGGCGGGCGCGTAATCTCGCCGCGGGGTTGCAGCGGATCGGCATGAAACCTGGCGACCGCGTCGCTTCAATGATGTGGAATCACGCCGCACATCTGGAGGCGTTTTTCGCCGTCCCATGTGCCGGCGGCATCCTGCACACGCTCAACATCCGGCTTCAGCCGGAGGAAATCGCGGCCGTCGTCAACCACGCCCGTGACCGCTTCCTGATCATCGACGATGTGTTGCTGCCGCTGTTGGCGCAATTCCGTGACAAGGTGGATTTCGAGCGCATCGTAGTGGTGCGGCACACACCGGCACCGCTCACCGCCGGCGATATCGATTACGAAGAATTTGCGTGCGGTGGCGGCGACGATTTCCGCTATCCGAACATCGACGAGAATGACGGCGCGGCGATGAGCTTCACTTCGGGCACCACAGGCGCGCCCAAGGGCGTGGTCTATTCCCATCGCGCGCTCGTGCTCCATTCCTTCGGCTGCGCGCTGAAGGAGATCTGCAATATCGGCTACGACGATACGGTGCTGGTGATCGTGCCGATGTTTCACGTCAATGCCTGGGGTCTGCCGTTTACCGCCGCGATGCTTGGCGCGCGCCAGGTGTTACCCGGTCCCAGATACGATGCTGTGAGCCTGCTGGAATTGATGACCGGTGAGGGTGTGACGCTGGCGGGCGGCGTCCCGACAATATGGCTGGCGATTGCAGACGAGCTGGACAAGAGCCCCGGCAAATGGCGGTTCACCCGGCCGGTGCGGGCGGGAGTCGGCGGATCGGCGCCGCCGATGGAGCTGTTCCGCCGGCTCGGCCGGCACGGCATCGAAGTCAAGCATCTCTGGGGCATGACCGAATCCAGCCCGCTGGGTATCGCCGGCGGATTGAAGCCGCATATCCGCCAATGGGATGAAGAGCGGCAACTTGAAATGCGGGCCAAACAGGGCATGCCGGCGCCTTTTGTCGAAATGCGGCTGATGCGACCCGATGGCGAGGCGCCGTGGGACGGAGAGACATCCGGCGAGATCGAAATGCGTGGGCCATGGGTCGCGGCGAGCTATTACGACGATCCTTCGCAGAAGGAGCGCTGGAGTCCGGATGGCTGGTTTCGCACCGGCGACGTCGCCAC
>JAGWSK010000128.1 GCA_028869355.1 Alphaproteobacteria bacterium
ATGGAGATCTACCTCCCCGTCGCGCAGACCTCCGTCAATTGGGCGATGATCCTTTCCATGGGTATCGCCGTCGGCTTCCTCGCCGGCATGCTTGGCGTCGGCGGCGGCTTTGTCATGACTCCGCTATTGATCTTCTACGGCATTCCGCCCGCGATTGCGGTTGCGACACAGGCCAGCCCGATTTCGGCGGCATCTTTCGTCGGCGCATTATCGCAGGGCGCCAAGAACAGTGTCGATTTCAAGATGGGATCGGTGCTGCTGATCGGTGGTCTCGCGGGATCGGCCATAGGCGTCGTTGTGTTCAATATTCTGCAACGCCTCGGCCTGCTCGATTTCGTCGTCGAGTTTGGCTATGTGCTGCTTCTGACCTCGATCGGCGGACTGATGCTCAAGGAAAGCATCCAGGTCATACTTGCCGCGCGCAGAGGCGTGCCCATTCCCAGTCATCAGCCGGGCCAGCACAACTGGATTCACAATCTGCCGTTGAAAATGCGCTTCCGCCGGTCGCGGTTGTATATCTCCGCCATTCCGGTCGTCGTGTTGGGATTGTCCGTCGGCGTGCTGACCGCAATCCTGGGCACCGGTGGCGCGTTCATGCTGATACCGGCCAAGATTTATCTGCTGCGCATGCGCACCGACATCGCGGTCGGCACGTCGCAATTTCAAGTTTTCTTCGTCGCGGCGATGACCACGCTGCTGCACGCCGTCTCCGATCACACCGTGGACATCGTGCTGGCCGGCCTGCTGATTATCGGAGGTGTATTCGGGGCGCAGATGGGAATCCGCATCGGCTCACGGTTGCGCGGTGAGGAAATGCGTGCGGCGTTGGCAATCCTGATCCTTGGCATCGCGTTCCGGCTGTTGATCGGAGTTGTGCTGGCGCCGGCCGATGTCTATTCCGTCGTACCTCAAACCACCTGAACGGCCATGAGTAATTTCATCGATCTACGCTCGGACACTGTGACCCGTCCTTCGGATGGCATGCGTCGCGCCATGGCCGCGGCGGAGGTTGGCGATGACCAATATGGCGAAGACCCGACGGTTAATCTCCTGCAGGAGCGGGTGGCAGCCATGCTGGGCAAACAGGCTGCGCTCTTCCTGCCGAGCGGCACGATGGCCAATCAGATCGCGCTGAAACTCCTGACCCGTCCCGGCGATGACGTCATTCTCGGCCACGAAACGCATATGGTCTGGCATGAGGCGGGTGCGGGAGCGGCGAATTCCGGTGTGCAGTTTACGACTGTGGGAAAGGACGGCCTGTTCACCGGTGATGAATTTCGCGCTGGCGTAAAGCCATCCGGACATATGCTGTTTCCGCCTACCACCATGGTGGCCGTCGAGAACACGCATAACCGCTGCGGTGGAGTGGTCTTTCCGCAGGAAGCCGCCAAAGCGGTCTGCGCCGCGGCCGGTGCGATGGGCGTCCGCAGCTATCTCGACGGCGCAAGGCTGTTCAATGCCGCAGCGGCAAGCGGATTATCCGTGTCCGAACTGGCCACACCATTCGACCTCGTGTCCGTCGCCCTCTCCAAGGGACTTGGTTGTCCGATCGGCAGCATGATCGCCGGCAGCAAGGCTGATATGGAGCGCGCCGTTCGGGTCCGCCGGATGTTCGGCGGTGCGATGCGTCAGGCCGGCATCATCGCTGCCGCAGGAATTTATGCGCTTGACCACAATATCGGCCGGCTCAGCGAGGATCATGCCAATGCCAGACTGATCGCCGAAGCAATCTGCGATGCTCCGGGCGTAAGGCTGGATATCAAAACCGTGCAGAGCAATATCATCATCGTCAATCTCGCGGAGTCTGCGCCGGATGCCGATGAAATCGCGCTACGCGCCCGGAAATCCGGCGTTCTTCTATCGGTGTTCGGGCCCAAGAAGCTGCGTGCGGTGACGCATCTTAATGTCAGCCGCAACGATTGTGCGCGCGCGGCCGAAACCCTGGTCCAGGTCTTCCGCGGCTAGCGCGGCTTGTGGCTAAAAATTACAAATTAAAATTTCACGCGGAGCCGCGGAGATATCGCGTCGGCGTAACCACCGTAGCCTCCGCGTGCTTCGCAATCTCTCTCGCGCATTCTGGGCGCAACAAAAACAGCTCGCGGAGAGAGCTACGAAAACTCTGAAATCTCAGCGGCTCCGCGTGAAGTGACTTGTTTTGGTTTCGGGCCGCCGCTCCAATTACGCCGCTTTGCTCCGTTTGGATTTCGGTTCGGTATTCAACCCGCCTGCCTTGACGAGCACATAGGTTCCCGGCGCATCGGCCAGGATGGCAAGCGCGCCATCACCGGGTTTGCGCGCCGGGACCTGTTCGCCGGAACGTGGCGCCAGCCAGGAATCCCAATAGGGCCACCACGACCCGGCATGTTCGGTGGCGCCCGCGCGCCACAGATCCAGCGTCGCCGGGAGCGCTTCGTTCGTCCAATGCTGGTATTTCATTGCCGCGGGAGGATTTACGACGCCGGCGATGTGCCCTGATCCGGCCAGCACGAATGTGACTTCGCCACCAAACAGTCTGGCGCCGCGATAAACCGAAATGGCGGGCGCGATGTGGTCCTCGCGCGCCGCCTGAAAAAATGCCGGCGTCTGGATTTTTTTCACGTCCAGGACTTTGCCCGCCAATTGCATGTGAGCCTCGGCGAGCGCGTTGTTGCGGTAGCACTCGCGCAAATAGGTCAGGTGCAGTTTCAATGGCATGCGCGTGGTGTCGGAATTCCAGTACAGGAGATCGAACGGAACCGGCTCGCGGCCCAACAGATAATTGTTCACCACAAACGACCAGATCAGGTCATTTGCGCGCAGCATGTTGAAGGTCATCGCCATTTTCGAGCCTTCCAGCACGCCGCCACTGGCCCGCATCTGCTGCTCCAGCGACTCAAGCTGCTCGTCATCGACGAACACCTGCAAGTCGCCGGATTGCGCGAAGTCGACTTGCGCCGCGAAGAACGTCGCCGAAGCAAAGCGGTCCCTGTATTCGCCCGTCGCCGCGCCGTAGGCGAGAGTTGCGCCGAGCAGCGTGCCGGCGATGCAATAGCCGATGACGTTGGCCTGGTGCTCACCGGTCGCTTGTTCGACCGCGTCCAGCGCGGCGAATATGCCGTCGCGCATGTAATCTTCGAATCCCTTGTCGGCGAGCGCCGGTCCGGGATTGACCCATGACGCCACGAAGACGGTGTAGCCACGCTCTACCGCCCATTTGACGAAGGAATTCTCGGGCTTGAGATCAAGGATGTAGAATTTGTTGATCCACGGCGGAAAGATCAGAAGCGGCGCACGGTACACCGTCCCGGTCGAAGGCGCGTATTGCAGCAGTTCGAACAGCTCGTTGCGGAACACGACTTTGCCCGGCGTGACGGCAATGTCTTTGCCGATCGCGAAATTTCCCGACGTCTGCCGAATCGAGAGTTCTCCCTGGCCGCGCTCGAGATCGGTCAGGAGATTGTCGAGACCACGAACAAGGTTTTCGCCGTTGCTGCTGAGCGTTTCGCGCAGCACTTCGGGATTGGTCAGCACGAAATTGGACGGAGCAATCGCATCGGCAAATTGCCGCGCGTAGAACAGCGCGCGGTTCTGCGTGCGCTCATCCATTCCCGGCACTCCAGCCACCGTGCGCTGGAGCCAGTTGGCGGTGAGCAGATAGGATTGTTTGATGAAATCGAAGACCTGGTTCTCCTGCCAGTCGGGATGGCGGAACCGCCGGTCGCCGGGTTGCGGGGCCACAACCGGTTCGACCTTGCGTCCCGCAACCCGTTCGGCCGTGCGTTGCAAAAGCGTCGCGTAATCGCGCCACAGCTCAAACTGGGCATTCAGTAGCGCGGTGGGATTGGCCGCCATCTGTTTGAGCAGCGCCAACCAGGCGCCGCTGATATTGAGTGGATCGAACGGATCCTGCCCGGCACGGTGGGCCTGGCGTACCAGAAACTGTCCGGCCAGTTGTTGGCTCTTTGCCGCAACCTTGGCCATGTTTCTGCCGAACGCCTGTGCATCGGTAATGCGGTACGAGCCCTCAGGCGGGGCCTTCGGAGTACCGGTGGAATGGCCGGACTTGTTATCGCGATCTTTAGCCATATCGGTTTGGATGTGAATCGGTGACGGTGTTCAATATGGGACCTGCACAAAGCCTGCGGAAGGGCAAAAAAGCCATTGCGCGCCGCTGCTTGGAAGCATCTGCGCGCGCCGGTATATCTGGTCCCGCCGCGCAAGGCGCGGCGGGGGGCGAAAGGTAAGTCGATGTTGGTGAAGCGTTACCGGATTTTGCTGCCTCTCGTGCTGCTTTCTGCCGGCTGCACGAAGCTGCCTGACGTCGGCGGCATGCCGCTGCCGAAGCTCGGAACCCAGGAACCGGTGACCTACCGCGACTTGAGTACGATCCCTGATCCGCCATCGCCGACGCCATTCGACACGAGTCAGTCCGCGATTCAGCAGCTTTCGCAGGAACGCGGGACGACACAGGCTGCCGCCGACACGGTTCGTGGCGAATCCTTCACACAACCGACTTCAGCGCCACCCAAATTCATGTTTCAGCAATGAAGACCGAATTCCACCGGATCAGCCGGCTGCCGCCCTATATCTTTGAGCAGGTCAACCGGCTTAAGGCCGAAGCGCGTGCCCGGGGCGAGGACATCATCGATTTCGGCATGGGCAATCCCGACATGCCGACCCCGTCTCATATCGTGGACAAGCTGGTCGAGACGGCAAGAGGCCCGCGCGCCAACCGCTACTCTGCGTCGCGCGGCATCAAGGGCCTGCGCAAGGCGATGAGTGCCTATTATCTGCGCCGCTTTGGCGTCCAGCTCGACCCGGAGACGGAAGTCATTGCCACTCTCGGCTCGAAGGAGGGCTTCGCCAATATCGCCCAGGCGATTACCGCGCCCGGCGACGTCGTACTCGTGCCCAATCCGGCCTATCCGATTCACGCTTTCGGATTCATTCTCGCCGGCGCCGCGATTCGTCACGTGCCCGCCACCAGCCCTGACGAATTCCTTAACCGGGCGGCCACCGCGATCAAGCATTCCCAACCCTCACCGCTGGCGATGGTGGTGAACTATCCGTCGAATCCTACGGCGCAGGTCGTGGGATTGGATTTTTATCGCGAAGTGGTGGCGCTCGCCCAACGTCACGAGATGTGGATCCTCTCGGACCTCGCTTACGCCGACACTTATTTTGACGAAGCCAATCCGCCGCCTTCGATCCTGCAGGTGGAAGGCGCGCGCGAGCTTGCGATCGAATTCCAGTCGCTGTCCAAAACCTATGCCATGCCCGGCTGGCGCATGGGTTTTGCCGCCGGAAACCGGACGCTCATTGCCGCACTTGCGCGGATCAAGTCCTATCTCGATTACGGTGCCTACACGCCGATTCAGGTCGCCGCCGCGGCGGCACTGAACGGCCCGCAAAATTGCGCGCGTGAAATTCGCGCAACCTACAAATCACGGCGCGATGTTCTGGTGGACAGCATGGCGCGCGCCGGATGGCATATTCCGAGCCCGCCGGCATCGATGTTTGCATGGGCGCCGATTCCGGAGGCGTTTCGCGAACTTGGCTCCATGGAATTCGCCAAGCGCCTGCTGCTGGAGGCCAAAGTCGCAGTTTCGCCAGGCGTCGGCTTTGGCGAATATGGTGAGGGCTATGTACGCATCGCATTGGTGGAAAACGAGCAGCGCATTCGCCAGGCGGCGCGCAATGTGCGGCGCTTCCTCGATTTCGGACGCAACTCGCGCGTGATGGAAGCAGCCAAATGAATGATCCCATCCGCGTCGGCCTCGCCGGACTCGGAACCGTCGGTGGCGGTGTCGCCAAAGTGCTGCACGACCAGGCGCGTGCGCTTTCCTGGCGCGCTGGTCGCGACATCCGGATCACTGCGGTTTCGGCGCGCGATGCGCGCAAGGATCGCGTTGTCGATCTGGCGCATGTGCCATTCGAAGCCGATGCGCTCGCGCTCGCCGAACGCGATGATGTCGACGTCGTCGTCGAGCTGGTCGGCGGCGAAGAGGGCATCGCGCGCGCATTGGTGGAACGCGCGCTGCGTGGCAGGAAGCATGTTGTGACTGCCAATAAAGCCCTGCTGGCACGCCATGGCGGGGCTTTGGCGGCACTGGCCGAAAGGCACGGCGTGGGGCTGAAATTCGAAGCAGCGATTTGCGGCGGTATTCCGATCGTGAAGGCGCTGCGTGAGGGGCTGATCTCATATGATCTGTCCGCCGTCCGCGGCATCCTCAACGGCACCTGCAATTTCATTCTGACCCAGATGGAAGCCACCCGGCAGCCATTTGCCGAAGTCCTCGCGGAGGCGCAGCGCCTCGGTTATGCCGAGGCCGATCCGACGCTGGATATCGGCGGTGGCGACACCGCGCATAAGTTGACGCTGCTCACCAGCCTCGCATTCGGGACCGCGCCTGATCTCGACGGCGTCCGTCTGACCGGGATCGACAGGATCGCGCCCGCCGACATCGCTTTCGCCGGCGAGTTCGGTTACCGCATCAAATTGCTCGGTGTCGCGCGGCGCACGCCCAATGGCATCGAGCAGTTGGTCAACCCGGCGATGGTTCCGGCCAGCACACCGCTCGCAGACGTTGAATCGAGTTTCAATGCCGTGGCAGCCGATGCCGGTGAAGCCGGTCCGTTCTTTTTCCAGGGCCGGGGGGCAGGACGCGGTCCGACCGCCTCCGCAGTGGTGGCCGATCTCGTCGATGTGGCGCGTGGCGCACTCGGTCCCGCCTTTGGCCGCCCTGCCGCCGAACTCAGCACCCCCCGGCGGGAATCGGCGGAAGCACGCATGAGCGCTTACTACCTGCGCTTCCAGGTGCTGGATGTCCCCGGCGTGATGGCGGAAATTTCGCGCCATCTCGCCAATGAGCTGGTGTCGATCGAAAGCATGATCCAACGCGGGCGCGCGCCTGGCGAACCGGTGGCGATCGTCATGATCACCCACGAAGCCCAGCACGTCGCGGTGCTGCGCGCTTTGCAGGCGATTGGGGCTTCCGGCCGGGTGGTCGAACAGCCCTGCATGATTCCCATGGAAGCCGCCTGATCGCGCGCTCTGAGAGTTTGCCGAAAATCGAAATTCGTGCCCAGAATGCGCCCATGAAACGAGCACTATCCACAGCGCTTTCGCGTGAATGACGCAATTCGGAGGCAGAGGCTTCACCAAGTTGATAGAGTCAGTACGGAGCGAATCGCATGAGCCGTCCCCTTGATCGCATTTTGGCACTGGAAGCTGTCCGGGTTACCGAGGCTGCTGCCATGCGTGCCCATGTTCTGGTCGGGCGCGGCGATGAGCATGCCGCCGACCAGGCAGCGGTGGAGGGGATGCGGTGGGCGTTCAATCACCTGCCGATCGACGGCACGGTGGTGATCGGCGAAGGCGAGCGCGACGAAGCGCCGATGCTCTTTATCGGCGAAAAGGTGGGTGCCGGCGGACTGAAAGTCGATATCGCGCTCGACCCTCTGGAGGGCACGACGTTGTGCGCCAAGGGGTTGCCGAATTCCATCGCTGTGATGGCCATGGCCGAAGCCGGCACGCTGCTGAATGCGCCGGATGTTTACATGGACAAAATCGCCATTGGGCCGGGCTATCCGGAGGGTACCATCGACCTCGATGCCGAGCCGGCGGCGAACATTATCTCCCTCGCCAGGGCCAAGGGGGTGAAGCCCGAGCGCATCGGCGCATTGGTTCTGGATCGTCCCCGCCACGAGAAAATCATCGCC
>JAGWSK010000129.1 GCA_028869355.1 Alphaproteobacteria bacterium
AGGTCAGCACGTTCATTGCGGCGTTCGATCTCATTGCCCCGGACCCATTCCGTCATCAGCGCAATCACCGGATGCCGCGGATGGCCGAATTCGGTTGAACCCGCACCGGGAAGACCTGCCAGATTGCGTGCCGCCTCGATCACCGCCATCTGCATGCCAAAGCAAATGCCGAAAAACGGCACCTGGCGTTCGCGCGCAAATTTCACCGCCTGGATCTTGCCTTCCGTGCCACGTTCGCCGAACCCGCCGGGCACCAGAATGCCGTTGCGGTCTTCGAGATGGACCGCGGCGTCACTCTTCTCGAAAACTTCCGACTCGATCCAGTCCACGTCCACGCGGACATTGTTCGCGAGCCCGCCATGGGTCAGCGCCTCGATCAGCGATTTGTAGGAATCGCGGACCTGCGTGTATTTGCCGACGACCGCGATTCTTACCTCGCTTTCCGGCTTCAGCACGCGCTCCACGACCGCACGCCAGCGCGACAGATCGGGTGGCGGCGCATCGTGCAACCCGAACACATTGAGGACCTGGGTGTCGAAACCTTCCGCGTGATAGCGCAGAGGCGCGTCGTAAATGGTTTCAAGATTGGCTGCAGGGATCACCCGCTCGGCGCGTACATTGCAGAACAACGCGATCTTGCGCCGGTCATCTTGCGATATCTCGCGGTCCGAGCGGCACAGCAGCACATCGGGCTGAATGCCGATGCCGCGCAATTCTTTGACCGAATGTTGCGTCGGCTTGGTTTTCAGCTCCCCCGCCGAGGCGATATACGGCACCAGCGTAAGATGGACAAAGGCCGTGCGCTCGGGGCCAAGCTCGTTGCCGAGCTGACGAATCGCTTCAAAAAACGGCAGGCCCTCGATGTCGCCCACCGTCCCGCCGATCTCGCACAGCAGGAAATCCACGTTTTCGTGGCCTGCCATGATGAATTCCTTGATCGCGTCGGTGACGTGCGGGATGACCTGCACCGTGCTGCCGAGGTAGAGCCCCTGGCGTTCGCGGGCAATGATACCCTGATAAATCCGGCCCGCGGTGACATTGTCCGATTTGGACGATGCGACGCCGGTGAAGCGCTCGTAATGGCCGAGGTCCAGATCGGTCTCAGCACCGTCGTCGGTGACATAGACTTCGCCATGCTGATACGGGCTCATGGTGCCCGGATCAACATTCAGGTAGGGGTCGAGCTTGCGCAGGCGGACGGAATATCCGCGCGCCTGCAAAAGCGCCCCAAGTGCCGCGGAAGCCAAGCCTTTTCCGAGAGAAGAGACCACGCCGCCGGTTATGAAGATCAACCGCGCCATGGAATTGCAACATGGCGCAAGGCACGACATGGCTCAAGCGCTTTTCCGGCAGGACTCACTTAAAGAAACCTTGATCTTTTGACGCGACTCAGCGCGCCGGTGGAACGGACGGCAAAGCCGGAGCCGCAGGCGGAGTCGTCGCCGGTGGCAAAGGCAAACCGGCCCCCGGATTGGTCGGGGGAAGCGTCGGCGATCGCCGCGACGGCAGGGTCGGCGGGGCGCCGGGCCTTGCCGGCGCGGTCGTGCCGGGCACGCCCTGATTGAGAATCGATGTTGGGCGGCGTGTGCCAAGCGTCAGCATGGTCAGGGACAGGCTGGTGACGAAAAAGACCATCCCGAGGATCGCCGTCGTGCGGGTCAGCGTGCTCGCCGCACCGCGCTGAGAAAACAGCCCGCCAAGACCTGAACCGCTGCCGCCAATGCCGAGCGCCCCGCCCTCGGAACGCTGCATCAGCACCACGAGAATCAGCGCCACCGCGACAAACAGGTGAATAATGATCAGTACAGCTTGCATGAGGACATGGGGGATAGGCTGTGCGGGAACCCGGCGTCAATAACAAAACGCAGAAGTGACACGAGCGTTTTGGGTTTAACGGGAAGGAATGGCTTGAAGAATCGAAAGAAAATCTGGCGCCTTCAGACTGGCGCCGCCAATCAAGGCCCCACCGACACCAGGCAAAGACAGGATTTCACCCGCGTTATCCGGCTTCACCGATCCGCCATATAGAATCCGGATCTGCGCGCCCTCCTGGCCAAGGCGCTCGATCAATACGGCGCGAACCGCTTCATGCATCTGCACGATCTCCTGCGGTTTCGGAGTGCGCCCGGTCCCGATCGCCCAAACCGGCTCATAGGCAACAACGAGTTCGACCGGCTTGAATTTGGCGTCCATGCTTTCGCTGAGTTGCCGCCTCACGGCCGAAATCGCCTCGCCGCGGTCGCGCTGGGCCTCGCTCTCGCCGATGCACAGGATCGGAGCCAGCCCGGCGCGCGATGCAGCCGTGAGCTTCGCCGCGACAATGCGATTGGTTTCGCCGTGACATTGGCGACGCTCCGAATGTCCGACGATCACCGCCGTGGCGCCGGCATCGCGCAGCATCTCTGCTGAAATGTCGCCGGTGAACGCGCCGGAGCTTTCTGCGTGACAATCCTGGCCGCCGATCTCGATCGGTGCACTTCGGACCGTTCTTGCCGCCTCGGCAATGAGGGTCGCCGGCGGGCAAATGATAATGTCTGCCGCGGGACGCTCGCTGATGCTGCGTATCAGCGCGCGGATTTCCGCGAGCGAAGCGTGCAGGCCATTCATCTTCCAGTTACCCGCCAGAAGCGTACGCATCATTTCTCCATACCGGCGGGCATGCAGGCGCGGGATTTGTCACACGCGGTAAGCGCAGGAAAACCTTAACAGGTAAATCAACATCACTCCGGGGCCGGTGTCGCCAACTGGGCCCCTTTCGGGATGGTATAGACGGCGAGGATCTTCATTGGCGATGCGCCATTTTCCACGCTGTGCTTGACTCCCGCTTCCAACCGGAAGCTTTGACCCGCCCGCACATGCATTCTGCCTTTGCCTTCAATGACAAAATCGCCCGTGCCCTGCAGCACATAGGAGACTTCGACTCCCGGATGGGTGTGACGGGCAGCCACCATATTGGGTGCGATTTCGGTGACCGCCAGAATCACGGTGTAGTTGCTGCCGGGAACATCGGTCTGCTGCAATATGGTTCGAGTCGGGACATAATTGTTTTCAGCCGCGAACGGCGCGGGCGACAGCAGGATGCAGCCGAGAACCGCTGCGGCAACCGGCAATGCGCGATACATGGCCAAAGGCTCCGTGATTTCGCGCGAAAGTAACAGTGTTGCCCGGGCGCGTCGATGCTTTAGGAGACACGCTCGATCGGCGCCGGGGGCAGTGCCGCGATCAGTTCCGAAACCGTCGCACGGAGCACTGGATGCTGCCACGCCGGCGCGACATCGCGCAGCGGGCAAAGCACAAACAGGCGCGTGTGCATCCGCGGATGGGGAAGCTCCGGCGGACCCTGCTCCACCCGTTGATCATAGTCGATGATATCGAGATCGAGTGTCCTTGGTGCATTCGCAATGCCGCGCCGGCGGCCAAACTCTGCCTCGATTTCGTGCAGGCCCGCGAGCAATTGCAAAGGACTGAGTTCCGTCCGCAGGCTCGCAACCGCATTGATGAAGGGCGGATCGGCCGGATCCGGCCACGCAGCGGTTTTGTAGAAACCAGATTGCTTTTCAACCGTTATGCTCCTTTGGGCCAGCCGAAACAGTGCCTGTCTCAGGGTTTCCGGTGGTGCCCCCGCGGGGGAAGGGAGATTGGCGCCAAGCGCAATAAGGATCACATCCCCGGCCCTTGTCGCTTAGTGGCGCAACCGGTCAATTACGGCCGGACTGTTGTGTAGTGCAATTTGATGGAGGTTATACATGCTGTTCTATCCTCAGGAAAAGATTGCTCTTTTCGTGGATGGCGCCAATCTTTATGGAGCTGCCAAAGGACTGCAGTTCGACATCGACTACAAGCGCCTTCTCGAACTCTTCGCCCGCAAGGGCCTGCTGGTCAGGGCGTTTTACTACACGGCGCTCGCCGAGGAGCAGGAGTTTTCCCCGTTACGGCCGCTGATCGACTGGCTCGACTATAACGGCTTCACCGTCGTCACCAAACCGCTCAAGGAATACACCGACGCGCAAGGAAGGCGCCGGGTGAAGGGAAACATGGATATCGAACTGGCAATCGATGTCATGGAGATGTCGGAACGCATCGATCACGTGGTGATCTTCTCCGGCGACGGCGATTTCCGGAAGCTCGTTGAAGCGGTGCAGCGCCGCGGAAAACGGGTCTCGGTGTGTTCGACCATTCGTACCCAGCCGCCGATGGTGGCGGATGAATTGCGCCGTCAAGCCGACAATTTCATTGAGCTGGAAGAATTGAAGCCAATGATCATGCGTGAAGGCGGCCAGCGGACCACGCCCCACTTCCAGAACCACCTCGAAACCGCCTGAACCGGTGATGCGAGTGAGAGTTTCGCCTCCCCCTGGCGGGGAGGCTCGCGAATTCGAAGTTCAGCGAATTCGCGGGTGGGGGGATTTCGAAGAAGAGACCCACGCGGGAATGCGCTCTTGCATTTGCGTGGCGGCTGCGGTCGAAGCTTGCGGCCGTGATCAAAGCCGCCGCACACGACTACCAGCCGCCGCCGGATTGTCCGCGCTGTCCGCGCCTGGCCGATTTCCGGCATCGCAACCGCATCTGCTTCCCCGAATTCTTCAACGACCCGGTGCCCAGTTTCGGCAGTTTGGATGCGCGTCTGTTGATTGTCGGCCTCGCGCCGGGCTTGAAAGGCGCCAACAAAACCGGACGGCCGTTTACCGGCGATTATGCCGGCGAGTTGCTCTACGGCGCGTTGAGGCGCCTTGGCCTTGCGGCCGGCGATTACAGAGCGCGACCCGATGATGGCCTGATACTGAACGGCGTGCGGATCAGCAACGCGGTGCGCTGCGTGCCGCCCGGGAACAAGCCGCTACCGGACGAAATCAACGCCTGCCGCACATTTCTGGTGGCCGAAATCGCCGCGATGCCCAATCTGGCTGCCATCCTGACGCTCGGCCAGATCGCCCATCAAAGCGTCGTCACCGCGCTCAAGCTCAAGCGCAAGGACCACGCCTTCGCGCATGGTGCGCAATATCGCGCAGCGAATCTCGCACTCATCGCGAGCTATCACTGCTCGCGCTACAATACGAGCACCGGCGTTTTGACGGCGGCAATGTTCGACTCCGCGTTGGGCGCGGCAAAGACTGCGGCGGGTTTATGAAGCCGGAATGCCCGTCGGCAGATTGAACATGCCGTCGTTCAGCGTCTCGAAATAGGCGAGCACGTCGCTGGTTTTCACCACATCGGCATATTTCGCATTCATGTCGCACAATGTGACCGCGTGGCTCGCCTCGCTGCGGTCGAAGCAGCCATCCTCAACCATCGCCACGCGATAATTGTAGCTGAACGCATCGAGCACGGTGGCACGAACGCAACCCGACGTCGTCGTGCCGGTCACAATGACGCTGTCGCAATTGAGCTGGGTCAGATAACCCGTCATCGGCGTGCCGAAAAATCCCGACGGCTTCAGTTTGTAGATGACGAGGTCCTTCGGCTCGGGCGCGATCTCGTCGACAATGTCGTAACCGTGCCGGTTGCTGGCGGTTTTCGGCGACTCCTTGCTGCGCGAATTCTTGTTGGCCCATCCGCCGGCATCCCAATTGTCGGGACGCCGCACGCCGGTGGTATAGATCACCGGCAATCCCTTGTTGTGCGCCGCGTCGATCAGCTTTCTGATCTGCGCAATTGCCACCCAGCTTTCCGCGCCGCAGGAATTGCGCCAGCGCTTGATCGATTCCAGGATCGGCTCTGGTTTGTCGCCGCAAAAGGCGTAACTGACATCAATGACGAGCAATGCCGGGCGCTTGCCGAAACCCGCATGGGCGCCATAACCCGCCGCTTCGAAAATGATTTTGTCGCGTTCAGTGAGAAATTTGTTCCAGATCGGTTCGGCCATTCACATCACCTTTGGCTCAATCGTTATGGGACGACACATGTTCGAAGCAGCATGTCCACCTGCTCAATTCCGCTCAGTACCGAGTTTTTGACATCTAGATCCGTACTCGCCAAACACTACTTGAACTGAACCAACATGTCTGGGTCAGCGAAAGTTCCGAGCCTCCTGCCGCGCGATGGGTTGAGCGCTCGCAAGCCGCCCTCGCGCTCGATGGTCTTCAGGATTCCCTTATAGTGAGTCTCCCTGAATGCCGTCTGCACCAAAACAAATTGTTCGATGTCCCGTATCTCGGCATCCTTTCCCGAGAATTCGCCCAACATCTGTGACCTGAGCGCTGCGAAATCCGGTGCCTTCTCAAAGAGAACGGCCTGATAGGGATCTGTTGCATCGGAAAATCGGAATTCGCCGCCTTCATCCACCTTCCACATCGCCTCTTTCATTTTCCGCAACCCGAGTAGCTCGTTCGTCGCATAGAATAAAAAATAATCAGTCACATCACTTTTGTTCGACGTCTCGAACGATCGGACGAACTTGGCGCAAGAGCGCAACTGGCGCAGGTACAGATCATGAAGACATCTGTTTCGTTCGCGCGGAAACAATTCACTTACACACTTCTTCCATTCTTCAGTCCCAAAAAAGCTGTTGAAATTATCAACCTGGTCTGGATGTCCTATGAACCTGTTAATCTCCTCGTACATGAAATTGACAAATACCTCACAGCTCCGCTGCGATAAAATTCTTTCGACAACCGAGAATGGCGCACCCGTCCATCCGAACGGATCGATGAACGCAAAGGTTGGCATTAGCCGGCCTTGGCGTTGATAACTCCCATAGCGGGCTGCAAACGCCGCGTCGAACGTAATCCCACCCTCAATGATCACGCTTACATTGGCCGGCAGCTCCCGAGATGCCACCAGTTGTCTCAAGTATTCGGCCCTGTCAGTACGTGCCTCGACAAACAAGAAATGGAGTTTTGCCTTCAACGGCGGACGAAATGCCAGCGCCGTATCCAGAGCAATCATTGGCGACCCCGGCCCTCCGCCTTGATACTCGCCCGGCCCTGCAAAACCGTCGATGTAAAGTATTTCCGGAAAACGGCCTTGGCTGAGGATAACCATCCACGCCTCCAGATACCGCTTCAGTATCGCGTGCTTCGCCCGAGTATGAGCCTCAAGCGGCCAAAGTGTTTGCCGTGGCGCTGCCATGGTCCGCGTTCTGAAGATGCCGACTGCCCACGGAAATCACGGGCCAGTCGCTCCACTCGCGGCCATCCAGTAATCGCCCGCCAGATTTGGGCCGCAGACCACCCCATTGCTTGAAAAAGAACGGTACTTTGGCGTCTATGCACTGGTCGCGAATCTCGCGTGCCCAGTCTGCAAACATCGGTCGCGCGCGAGGTCCACTCTCTCCGCCAGCAATTACCCAGTGGATGCCACGCAAATCGAGCTGTCCGATTGGGCCGAGCAGCGGTTCAATCGAGAGAAAGCGAACCGACGCGTTCGCCGTCTGCAGCTGGTTCGCACGCGATTTCTTGCCGCCGTCCTCCAGCGACACGCCCAACCAGATGTGCGGCGGCGCGGGATGTCGGGAGTATCGTATATTTATATAGCTGCGCAGGCGTGAACTCCGCTTCGTCAGTATCTGGAACTTGTGCCAGTGAGCGCGCTCCATTGTGTCGAACAC
>JAGWSK010000130.1 GCA_028869355.1 Alphaproteobacteria bacterium
CCTGATCCGGCTGTAAGTGATGGCGATGGATTCATCCGTATACGATGCGGTGATCATTGGCGGCGGCCATAATGGGTTGGTTTGCGCGTTCTATCTCGCGCAGGCCGGATTAAGAACGATCGTGCTCGAACGGCGCGCCATGGTCGGGGGCGCTGCGGTCACGGAGGAGTTTTGTCCGGGCTTTCGTAATTCCACCGCTTCGTATGCGGTGTCACTGCTAAATCCAAAGATCATCCGCGACCTCGATCTCCATGGCTGCGGTCTGCGTATTGTCGAGCGCAGGGCGGCGAACTTCCTGCCGACTGCCGATGGCCGGTATCTGATCACCGGCGAGGGGAAAACGCCCGCGGAAGTCGCGAAATTTTCGCGAACCGACGCAGAACGGCTCGGCAGCTATGGGCGGGCCCTCGAAAGGGTCGCGGATGTGCTGCGCCAACTCGTTCTCGCCAGACCGCCCAATGTCGTCGAAGGCAGTTGGCGCACGGCCCTGCCCGAACTGATGCGTGCCGTTGGCGCCGGAAGAGCATTCGCGCGCCTTCCGATGGAAGCGCGCCGGGACGCGGTCAGGCTGTTCGCCGATTCCGCCGGCAATTTTCTCGACTCATGGTTTGAGAGCGAGCCGATTAAGGCCGTGCTCGGCTTTGACGGGATCGTCGGCACCTATGCCAGCCCCTACGCCCCGGGCACCGGCTACGTGTTGTTGCACCACGTGTTCGGCGAAACCAACGGAAAGCGCGGCGCCTGGGGACATGCCATCGGCGGAATGGGCGCCATCAGCGAAGCCATGGCGAAGGCCGCGCGCATGAAAGGCGCCGAGATTCGCGTCGCAGCCCCCGTGCGCGAGGTCATTGTCGAGAATGGACGCGCCGCGGGAGCGGTCACCGAAGCGGGGGAGGCGGTTCGCGCGCGGGTGGTGATCGCGAATGTGAATCCGAAATTGCTGTACCCAAAGCTGATCGATCCGCCCGCGCTTACGCCGGAATTCCGCGCCCGCATCGCCGGCTGGCGCTGCGCTTCCGGTGTGTTTCGCATGAATGTCGCGTTGTCCGAATTGCCCGACTTCACCTGTCTGCCCGGCGCGGGCGACCATCTCACCGCCGGGATCATTCTTGCGCCGTCGCTCGGTTATATGGAGCGCGCCTGGTTCGATGCGCGCCGGCACGGCTGGTCGGGCGAGCCGATCATTGAAATGCTGATCCCATCAACTCTGGACGACAGTCTCGCGCCTCCCGGCGCGCATGTCGCAAGCCTGTTTTGCCAGCACGTCGCACCCGAATTGCCCGGCGGGGCGTCGTGGGATGAACATCGCGAAGCGGTGGCCGATCTGATGATCGAAACGGTGGACCGGTACGCACCGAACTTCAAGCGTTCGGTGCTGGGACGGCAGGTCTTCTCGCCGCTCGATCTGGAAAGGACGTTCGGGCTGATCGGCGGCGACATTTTTCACGGCGCGCTCAGCCTCGATCAGCTGTTTTCGGCGCGGCCGATGCTGGGTTATGCAAGTTATCGTGGTCCCTTGCGTGGACTGTATATGTGCGGCTCCGGCACCCATCCCGGAGGTGGTGTCACGGGCGCGCCCGGGCACAACGCCGCGCGCGAAATCCTCACAGATTTCCGGCGGAGGCGCGTATAACGTCGCTCGTCATGATTGATGAATTTGAGTCTGATCAGAGGCTTGTTCAAATCCCCTCACCCGGCGCGCCAAAGCGCGCTTGCGAAAAGCGCAAGCGCGGGCGCGCCGCCCTCTCCCTCAACGGGGAGAGGAAAGTCGGCAATTCAATCGGATTTCATTCTGCTCTAAGCCTAGAGTTTTCGGGAGGGACGGCATGAAGATCGCCTGCGCAGCATTCGCCCTGGTGTTGCTGGCTGCATTCCCGGCGCTCGCACAGAACGTGAAGATCACGCCGGTCGGCTCGCACCCGGGCGAACTGTGCGCGAACGACCGCGCGATGATTTTCGAGGACCCGAGTGGCGTCCGTTTCCTGTACGACACGGGGTACACCGTGACCGGTGGCAACGATCCGCGGCTGGGCACCATTCACCTGGTGCTGCTTTCCCACATGCACGGCGATCACGTCGGCGATTTGAAGCTGAAGGCGCCGGGCGAAGGCACCTGCGCGAACGCGGCGAAACTGCCGGACCCGAACTCAACCACCGCCGAAGTCGTGGCGGCAAAGAACGCCGTATTGGTGTCGACCCGCGCGATGGACGCGTTCGTTGAGAACAAGGTGGACGCGATTCGCGGCAGCGGCAGCAAGAGGATGGACTTCTGCCCCACTCTGGCGGTCACCGTCCCGGTTCCGGCGGCGTGCAGCTCGCGAATCGACATGGGCGGTGTTTTCACCGCGCGCGTCCCGGGCGCAAGGGAAGGCGTGGAATTCACCATCGTGTATGCCGCGCATGGCAACGACGTCGCACCCGCGCTGCTCTCGAAGGCGCAGCAGGATCTGCTGAAAGCCGACGGCGCCCAGCTCAGCTATGGTCCGCCGGTCGGCTTCGTGGTGAAGTTCACCAACGGACTCGTCGCTTACCTGTCGGGCGACACGGCTGTGTTCGGCGATATGAAAACGGTCATCGGCGATTACTACAAACCGAATCTCGCCGTGATCAATCTTGGACCGAATCCGGGCCTGTTCCAGACCGGCGCGTATGCGATCAATGACCTGATCAAGCCGGCCTCGGTGATCTTCACCCATGTGAACGAGGCCGCGACGGAAGGTGGCAAGCTAAAGGCAAACACCCAGACGGCGACGCTCATGAAGCAGATCAAGGCGGCGGCTTACCTCGCGATCAGCGAGCGCACGATGGAATTCGACGGCAAAGGAAAGTGCGTGTCCGGCTGCTAGAGCAGGTTTCGACGCTCTAGGCCGCGCAATCCACTGTTTGGTCGGCCGTTCCCGAGGTAAATGCGCGGAGCGCGAAGTCAACCGCCGCGGGCGACACATCAAGCCGGTCCGCGATGTCATCGCACGAAAGCGGCAGGTTTGCCTCTTCCCGATCAGCGATCCGGCCGGACAGCGACAACAGAAAGGCTTCGATGCGCTCTCGCGCGGTACGGCTTTCGGCCGGATCGACGCTCGATTGGACCGGCTCGGCGAGCAGCGCGGCAAGCGCGCGGCCGAACTGCGGAAGTTCGTCAAACATGTTATCGACATATCCGCGCGGATAGGACATCAGAACGCAATCGGAAGTGGTCTCGGCGCCAGTGGTGTATTCCGGTCTGTGAACGGCGCCAAAGAATTCGCCGGCAAAGCGAAAGTCGAGAATGTGGCGCCTCCGGCCGGTAATGCGCGACAGGGCTACGCCGCCGGAGATCACACGGTAAATGACGCTGGCATGATCGCGCTCCCGGAAGATCACCGCACCGCGCTGGAATCGCACGACTGAGCCCAGACCACGCAGCGGCGTGACCACGTCGGTATAATCGGGCTGGGGTCGTGCGGCTCTACCTGCCGCGGGTGCAAATGAGTTATGCGAATTTTCAGTAATCGGCGGCGCCGCAGCGATCCGGGACCAGGCGTACATTGTGAATATTCCCCCTGAATTATTCGCCGCATTGTCCTCATTCGCGGTTTCAAAATAGTTGACGCCGCCCGTGACGGTAAATTTGTCGCGGGCGGCGTATGTGCCTGAAATAGCGGGTATTTCGCGCCCCCATTTCCGCCAAAGGAAAAGTTGGGGCAGACCGGGATTTATTTGTTGCGGACGATCTCGTCATAGGCGGGGGCCTGCTTCAGAAGCCCGCGCTTCATCATCCAGTCGACTTTCTCGTTGAATTCGGCCGCCTGATAGGGCTGGGCGCCGATCAAGTCCGGCAGCAGCCCGGTCTTCTGCTGCTCCGGCGTCAGATCACGCAACAACTGCTCGCGCGAACGATCCTCGTTTTCCCTGAGCCAGGTGACCGCGCGATTGAGCGCGCGCATGATCTTCTGCGCCGTTTCTTCGTCGACATCGTCGCCGACGACAATGCCGCCGCGCCAGCGCAGGTCGGCGAGCTTGCGTGCGCCCGCCGAATAGGCGCGGCTGACCAGCGGCTCCATCAGCGCCGCGGCTTCCGTCTCGCCGCTGAGCAGTGCGCCGAGCCGGTCGTTGGCGTGCACCAGTCTGATGTCCTTATACGGAACACCTGCGGCTTCGAGGGCTTCGATGGCCGCGTAGAATGTGCCGGCATGCCACGTCACCGCAATCGGCACATTGCGAAGCTGGGCGATATTGGTGATTTTCGAATCGGCACGGACGACGAGAGCGCCGGTGCGCGCCGTGCAGTCGAGGCCAATGATGCGCCCGTGCCCAAGCTGCTGCACACGCTCGATGGCGCCCCATTCGCAGACCGGATAGACCTCCAACTCTCCGTGCGAGAGCTGCGTTTCCTTCCAGCGTTCGGAAAAGTTCTCGACCCTTCCGGCCGTGCCCTTCGGATTGTCTTCGTAATATTCGATCGAAAGGCCTTCATCCTTGAAATAGCCCTGCTCGACGGCGACGCGCCAGGGACGGTCATGGGCATTGCTGTCGCTCTGTATGCGAATCGTACGGGTCATGGCTCTATTCCTACTTCAATTGAATTGGATATCGGCCGGTCTGTCTTAAACCCCGGCAGGCGGTCTGACGAGAAAAACTTCGACGCATGGGGGCCGTCGCGCCTGTTTGCAAATCGCCAGGCCGCAACCGTTGCAGCTTCCTTTTCAACCCTCTCCTTGGGGGAGGGTCGAAATCGCATTCTATTTCCGCGCTGGCCGACAGCTCCGCTGTCGTCCGGCCGCGCTTCAATCCTCAAGGGGAGGGTTGAGAAATTGCGCAAGGGCGCCATGGTCACCGGTTATACGGGCGAAGTATTGCTCCCCAAGCGCGGTTAGGCGCACCTGATTGCTGCACCACATGATCTGAAACAAAGGAATGGGCGCTTAACGCAACCCAGCGCCCATCAAGGCAACGGGGAATATGGAGGTCGCGCTTAGAGACCTCCACGCCTTTCGTCCCGGAATTTTTGGCAGGCGTACACTGAAGATTAGAATCGTGGTTAATTTTGGTGCTTCTGAAGCGATTCAGTACTCGAGCCCGCGGGGAAACCAATCGGAAATTAACCAAGTTTTCTGTTTTGGATTTACTTCCGGCTAACCAGGAACGAGCATGCGCCTGCAAGTCGGTCTTCGATGTTGCAGGAAGTCGCGAAGCATGGGTAAGCCGGCGGGTTATCATCTGTATACTGCATATCGCGGTATCCCCGATACCGTCGCGAACGGTGACTTCCCGCCACGGCTGAAAATTGCGGGTCAATGGGAAAACCTCGCGCGCGATGCTGCCGGGCGATCCGGTCGTCCCGGATTGGCCGCATGGCGACGTTTGGTGCTTCCCGGTGTCCTTCGGAACTGGTTTCCAGGTCGCGCGATTGGTCAGGACGCGCGGCAGATCTCACGTCCACGTCCACGCATGTCTGCCGATCAGGTGGTTGTACGGTTAGCGATCGGCATGATCAGTCTGCTTGCGATCCCGTTCCTGCCGGCTTTCATCGGCTTTGCGTTGACTTCCGGCGCTTCGTTTGGCCAATAAGTGAAACGGCACTGTCAGCAGCATTTGCCTGTAACCACATTGCTTGCTTCCGCTTGATCCAACAGACGAGTCTGGCGCAACCGCCATCGAATATGGCCTGATCGCCGGTCTGATTTCCGTGGTGATCATCACCGCCGTGACCGCCGCCGGGGCCAACTTGTCCAGCAAGTTCCAGACTGTCGCGGCAGTAGCCCCGCGGTAAGCGTTGGGAGGCAAGAGCAGCCCCACAGGCCGGCCAGGCCGCCCTGCGGGGATTTTTATTCAGTTGGCCGATGCCAGCAGTCTGTCGCGCAGAGTTTCTGCGTCTTGCGGTGACAGGCAGGGAATGATTTGCGCTTGTCCCATGGCGTTCTGAATTGTCAGTGTCGCGAGTGACATCACACGTTCGACGAAGCCGCGCGAAATAATGACGTCCTGAATTTTCCGGTAGGGGAGCACTTCATCCCGGGTGCCGACAATCCCGTACTGGAGTGACAAAGCTTCGCGGCGCAATTCGATGCGGTAGCTTTTGGCTAGAAACCACGAGTACAGCAGGACCGTGGGAAAGCTCAGGGCAGCGACTCCGCCGATTAAAATCAGATCCGGCCAATTCAAAAAGGGTTCGTCCAGCTGCGGTTGATTTTCGGGCATGGTCGCAGCGAAAAACGAGCCGATCAACAGGCCGACAATCAGCGCAACGCCGGCACGCTCGAGCGCGAGATAAAAGAAGGCGGAGGGGCGAAGGTCCATGCCGCAGTTATCGCGCCGGCCGGTTGAAAGAATGGTTAAGGCCAGTACGACGTCAGCAGGGAACCTGCTCTGGCGGCGGCTGGCGAGACTTGCCGCGACACGAGTTGTGGCCGCGCGAAAAGAACCACGGCGTTTGGCTATTGCTGCCACGCCACCTGCTGGGCCATGCGCTCATAAGCTTCGGCTGCCCTGATGAAGTATTCGTGTGCTTGCGCGTCGGGCACCAGTTCGGCCGTATCACGCAGCTCTTTAGCCAGATCCACATATTCGGCTTGGCTGTACATTTCTCGGCCTCGCATGATTCCCCCTCGCTGCGTCCAGCCGGCCAATCAGGCCGCCAGGCGTTCCGGATGATTTGCGGCCATGGGATAAGCGGGCAAAGCAACGCAACCGGCGTGCTGATCCTCTATGTTCTGAGCCAGCTTCAGGAAGTCTGCGGCCAGCTCGAGGTATTCGGCCTCTTGCCCAGAAGTCCCGCTGCCGGCCGCATCGATGGCGCTCTCTGCCATTTGCTTGCACTGAGCAACATGCATTTTCCAACTTGCGCGTCGTCCGGCCATCGGCAATCCCCTAACCATCGCGAGATACACATTGCGCCGAGCCGCTAAAAGTACGGTGAAGTCATCCCTGCGGAATTTCCGCAAATTGTTCGTAATGGCGTGGAGTCGCTCGCTTGCAGCTACTTCTCATAATCGCGGAGGACTGGGACTCGCTCGCAAGCAATTACGGGCGTCGCTCCACGCGAGCCGATCCAGCTTGCGAGCGACTACTCGCGGCCAGTGAGATGCATGCGCCGCCTGAACTCTTCTCTAAGCGTGCTCTCCACCAGCCTGGGGAGATTCTCGTCCATCCACCGCTGCAATATCGGGCCCAGGGCGGAGATGATTTCCGCCTGGTGACTTTTGAGATGCTCGTCCATCCACCGCTGCAATATCGGGCCGAGGGAGGAGATGAGTTCCGCGTCGTGGTTGTTAACCCAGCGCTGGGCCACGGGGGAAACTGCTTCGCGGATGGCGCTGGAGAACACCAAATCCAGCGGCTCGGACAAGATTGCGAACGGTCGCCCGGCAGTCTCGTCTGCGCGGGGGCGCGGATTTACCCGATCGGCCGCCGGTCCATCGCTGTTGACAACATGGAGCTCGGGTGCCCGGGAGGCCACTTTTTGAAGGTCGGCCGGTGGCGGCTCGTCCAAGTCGCCTTCCCGTACCCTGACCAAAATTTTCTCGATTGTCGTGCCTTCCGGGACCATGGGCCGTCCCTCTCGGGTGAATGCCTGAATTTATGGTTACGGCAGACCAGTGCTTCTGGAAACCCGGAATCAAAATCGCCCACAAGTCTTTGGCATTTTAAAATACCAGCATCGGCTTGACGAAGCTTCGCCTCGCGCAAGCAGGTTACCGGTCGCGAAATTCCCTTACCGATGACGTACGAGGCGCGCCTGCCTTGCTCCCCACTCAGCGTCTTTGGCCCAATGGTCATAGGGCAGCGTGTACGAGCCAAGGACCCAGGACAAAAGATGTGAGATGGATGTTTTCAGGACGCTCATTTCCACATTCTCCCCAGACTGATCCGGAACGTCACGAAATTACGCCATGCCCGCAGATTGAACGAAAGCGCTAACTCTTCGTCAACCACTCTCAGGATTCATCATTAATTTCGTGGTTTGCCAAGCACATATCCGGAAAAGAACGGGGGCCGGAGCCCCCATCGAGCCGCTGTCAGCGGTTGAAAATGGCCAATCCGGTGTCAGGATCGGTCGTAAAAGCACGCGAGTGGCGGGAGGCGGGCGATGTTTTCAATGGGCCAGCGATTCACGGCGAAGCACCCGTCCAAAAGGACCGCTCGCGTAGCGATCGAAGCAACTGGACTGATCTCGAAAGAATCACGACACCAGTTGACTGGTGTTTGCCACGAAGCCTTTCTGGTCCCAAAAGGCGGACCAGATCCGCTCTCCCAATATTACCGCAAATGCGAGTACGTCGCCGTTCTCCGCGAGGCGGATCGAATTGTGGCATTCCAGTTTTTCCGCAAACTGAATGTCAAAGGACTTCCGGTGTACCATTTCAGCCTGGCTGCGTCGTCGCGAAATGCTGAATTGCGGGGCGCTCAGCGGCAGATGGGGCGTGCGATTCTGGCGCGCGCGCTTCTGCGAAGGCGGCCATGGGCACCGACCTACCTGGCCGCCGTGTGCAACAGTGCGCGCAGCTACACTAACATCTGTATCGGGCGGGTCAGGTATCCTGATGTATCGAGTGAAGGGCCGAATCCTTTTGGTGACTTCTATTTCGAAGTCGCGGGCGCGCTCGGAATACCTGTTCCGGACTCACGAGGCATCATGCCGGGCCGGATGCAATCGCTTGGCTTTTTGGTGCGGAATGATCCCCTGAATGGCCACGCGCTGGCTTCGGATTACGCACGCTACGTCGGCGGAGATTTGAATGACGGAGTCTTCACTTTGGTTCGACTAATTCCGGTGAGGGATCTGCCGGTGTACCTGATGAAACGGCGCAGTAAGCGATTGGCCGCCCAAGATGCCTTCGAGATTGGGAAGCATCCGCCAGAGCCAATGGGGAAGAAATAGCCGCTCGCGCAGTCATTGAACAGATGCAAGGACGGCATTTGGCGGACAGGGCGGGATTCGAACCCGCGATACCCTTGCAGGTATACACGCTTTCCAAGCGTGCGCCTTCAGCCGCTCGGCCACCTGTCCGTACACGTACCAATTCGCCCAACGGTGCACGCGCGCCGTTGCCCCCCTCCTTTAGTCCTCCCCCACACGCGCTTCGCGCGCGGAGGGAGGAGAACGCTGCGCGCTTCTTTTCGGTTCCGCCAGTGCGGCGTTGCCGCACTGGTCGGGGCGCGCTCGGCTAGTCGCCGGCGCGCCATTTCTGGTCGGCGCGAATATAGCCGGTGAGGCGTTGGCGGCAAGCGCGGTGGAGGCGCGCGGCTTGACTCAGGCGGTTGGGGCGGGGGAGGCGAGTTTGGTGTTGGACGGGGTGCGGCGTTCGCGGAAAATCAAAAACAGGTTGCGGCCATAGACGATGAGTCCCATGCCCTGGCCCATGATGAACACCGGATCCATTTTGTAGATCGCGTACGCGAGCAAAACGACGCCACCCGCGACGCTGCAGTACCAGAACGAAAGCGGGATCACGCTGCGCCCGGCCAATTCGCTTTTGAACCACTGGATGATGAAGCGCGATCCGAACAGGAACTGGCCAAGAAAGCCGACCGCAAGCCAGATGTGATCGGTGGTAAACCAGGCAGCGGCGTGGGTGAGGAGCTGATCCATCACAATTCCCTTGTTTGGGCGGGGCCGCGGTGACGCCGGTTCAGCCACATCACTCCGGCCAGATCCGTGATCCCTACCGCCAGCCGGTCGAGCACGCCATATTTGGAACGTCCGGTCTGTCGCGGCCGATGATTCACGTTGACAAATCCGATGCGACACCCCTCGCGCAACATCAGTGCGATCAGATAGCGGTGCATGTGGTCAAAATAGGGCAGCGCCAGATAGCTCTCGCGGCGGAAGACCTTCAGCCCGCAGCCTGTATCCATCGCCTGGTCGTTCAGCAGCCGCCGCCGCACGCGATTGGCAAATCGCGACGCCGCGCGCTTGCTCCACTTGTCCTGACGCTTGCGCCGCTGGCCGGCAATCATGGCGAAGAGCGGGTCGCCGGCCTCAGCGCGAAAGGCTGCGATCATCGCCGGAATATCGGCGGGGTCGTTCTGCCCGTCGCCATCGAGGGTGACAATGATGTCGCCGTGCGCCGCAACGATGCCGCTGCGTAAGGCACGGCTCTGCCCAAGGTTGCGGCCATGCGCCAGCACGCGAACCGGCAGTTCGGGTTTGAGTTGAAGCAGCTCGGCCACGGTCGCATCGACCGAGCCGTCATCGACGAAAACCATCTCATAGCTCTCGCCGGTCAATGCGGCGGCGATTTCGCGCGCCAGCGGCACGACATTGCCCGCTTCGTCCTTGACCGGCACCACGACCGAAATTGCAGCTGTCTCGTTCATGCCGGCGGTTCGCGGCTTTTCCCTTAGGTTTAAGGGCCTTATACAGACCGGACGGGGCGGGAAACAGGATTCTCGCAGCATTTGATCAAAGAAGACGATGGCCGGA
>JAGWSK010000131.1 GCA_028869355.1 Alphaproteobacteria bacterium
CGGGACCGATGGGCACGGTCCAATCCAGCTTGTCGCGGGTCAGGACAAAGCCGCCGACATGCTGGGAAAGGTGGCGCGGAAAACCCATCAGGGCATTGGCGAAGAAGACCGCCCGTTCCACAGCCCTGTTGGCGGGATCGCAGGCTCCCTGGCGCACCTGATGCTCTTCCAGTTCATCGCCATGATGACCCCAGACCGTGTCGGCCAGTTTCCCGGTCACATCTTCGGTCAGGCCGAACACCTTGCCCACTTCGCGGATGGCACTGCGCGCGCGATAGGTGATGACGGTCGCGGTCAGTGCCGCCCGGTCATGGCCATAACGGCGATAGACGTCCTGAATGACCTCTTCGCGCCGCTCATGTTCGAAATCGACATCGATATCGGGAGGCTCTTTGCGCTCGGCGGAGACGAAACGTTCGAACAACAGGTCGATCTCCGCCGGATTGACCGAAGTGATTCCGAGCGCATAGCAGACGGCGGAATTGGCGGCCGATCCGCGCCCCTGGCAGAGAATCTGTTTTTCATTGGCAATGCGGACGATGTCATGAACGGTGAGGAAATAGGCCGCGATGTTCAGTTCCGCGATCAGCCTGAGCTCCTTCTCCAGAAGCGCGCGAATATTGTCCGGAATGCCGCTCGCGTAACGTTTGGCTGCGCCCTGCCAGGTCAGGTCCGCAAGATGATCGTCCGGGGTTTTTCCCGCCGGCACGGGTTCGTCGGGATAATGATAGCTGAGTTGGCCGAGCGAGAATTCGATAGTCGCGGCAAAGCGCAGGGTTTCGCCGATGGCTTCGGGCGCGGCACGGAACAGGCGTAGCATTTCCGCAGGTGATTTCAAATGCCGTTCGGTATTGACCTCCAGCCGCTTGCCGGCGCCATCCAGCGTCACATGCTCGCGAATGCAGGTGACCACATCCTGCAATGCGCGCCGTTCCGGCACGTGATAGAGCACGTCATTGAGGGCAATGAGCGGCACATGCATGTCGCGCGCAAGGGCTGTGAGTTCGCGCAATTTGCGCATGCTGCTCCGGCCATGCAGCATGGCGGCGCCAAGCCACACGCGGTCCGGAGCCTCTGCCGTCAGGCGGCGCAGCACGTCTTCACGCTGCTGCATCTCCTGCCGGTTCAATCGCGCCGGCGGCATCACGATCAGCAACAGGCCGGACTGGAAGGCCAGCAGGTCGGCGAAATTGAGGATGCATTCGCCTTTGCCGGCGCGCAGTTTCCCGGTCGTGATCAGGCGTGAAAGACGGCCATAAGCGGCGCGGTCCACCGGATAGGCGAGGATATCCGGCGTGCCATCCCCGCCTTCGCGGGGGTCAAAAACCAGACGCGCGCCGACCAGAAGACGTGTCAACCCGGTCTTGCGCTCGCGCTGCATCTGGTTCAGCGCATCATGGGCGCGCACCACACCGGCCAGCGAATTGCGGTCGGCAATCCCGATTGCGGTGAGGCCGTAATTCACCGCCGTCTCGATCAGCTCTTGCGGATGCGAGGCGCCGCGCAGGAACGAGAAATTACTTGTGACCGCGAGTTCGGCATATCCAGATGTCATGCAAAACTTCCATGCATGAACCACTGCGGACGAGCGGTGTCGCGGCCGTAAATTCCGGCGCGGTAAATCCAGAATCGCCGACCGGATGAATCCTGCACCCGATAATAGTCGCGGCTTGCATCTTCGCAGCCGTGCCACCATTCCGGCGCGATGCGTTCCGGCCCGTCCGCCTTGACCACATGATGCAACACGCTGCGCCAGCGGAAACGCAATGGCGGCCCATCCGGGATTTCCGCAATCGCCTCGATTGGTTCGGGACGCTGGAACAGGCGCAATGGCCGGTGCGGGCCGTCATCTTCTTCGCGCTTTTCCGGCCAGGCGGGTTTTGCATCCCAGGCCGCCTGCGCCGGCATGGGTGTCGCTTCAGCTTCGGGAATATGCGTGTCCTGCGGCCAATAGACCAGCACGCGCGTGGGCCCGAAGCGTGCCGCCAGACGATCCGCAAGCTGACGGATTTCACGATCCGGGTTTTTCGCTTCGAAAGCGCCGCTCTCACTTTGCACCACCTGCAAAATATTCGCCGAAAGCCGGATCAGGTCGAAGCCGAAGCCGGGATCGAGTGGATCGGCGAGGCTGTCGAGTTTTTCCCGGAACAGAAGCCGGACGATGGCGGCATCGCGGGTGGCTTCGCCGGTTTCGATGACGATGCGCCGCACCTCACCATCGGCGCGAAAAAAGCAGGCTTCGAACCGGCGTGCGCCTTCGCCACGGCGTTCCAGACAATCGCCGAGATTGCAAGCCAAGCGCTGAATGACCCCGGCAATCGCGCTTTCACTGACCACCGGATCGGCAAAACCCTGTTCGGC
>JAGWSK010000132.1 GCA_028869355.1 Alphaproteobacteria bacterium
CATTGCTCGCCACGTTGCTGACAAATCCAACACGCGCCTGATCGTAAACGTCATCGCCCGCATAGAATGTCGCCGGGCGCTGGTCGGCCGGTTTCAGCAAATCATCGAGCGTCGGCACTGAGCCGTTGTGCAAATATGGCGCACGCAGCCAGATACCGGCCAGAGGATGATTGGCGTAGCCGTTGGTGGAGCGGAAGCGATGAAACGCCCAGGAATAGCCCTCGCCGATCGTATCCATACGCTTGGCCATGGCGTCATCAAAAGCTTTCATCCGTTCCGGATCGGTGCCGACTTCCGCCTGAGGTGTCACGCCGCCGAAATGATCGCCACCCGGTTCATGGCATGATACGCACATGCGCTGATAGATGGGTTTGCCCTGCGCGGCGAGCGCCATATCGATTGGGAATGGGTAGCGTGGCGCCGGGTGGTACATGAGCCACTGTTTGTTGCGTTCGAGCCCGGCGTAATCGAAGCTGGGCGGATTGAGCACCACGCCGGCGCCAATGGCGGCGCTGTAATTGCGTTCGTCGAGAGAATCGTTGTTGCCGTCCCAGTGGTGCCAGATTCCTTCCTGTGCAGCCTGATTCCACACCGACATGAATCGCGCCGTTCCGACCGATTGATCGCTTTTCATTTCCTTGTCGAGATTGAACACCAGCACTTTGTACGGGTTAAACGTGTCGACGCGGCCCGGGCCCCAGTCCGGGCGGTTGGCCGTGATCAGATCGAACTTGGCGCCTTTTTCCGCCAGCGCCTGACGCAGTTGCGGAATAACGAAGAAGCGGTAGGTCAGCCGGTCGATCGGTCCAAGCGACGTGTATTTCCCGATCGCCGGCAGAATATTACCGGCGGTGAAATTCGGACCGCGGCCGCAGGCGAACACGAATCTGAAATAGCCCATCAGATTCAGCTGGTGGGCGGGCCCTGTCGTGATGATCATGGGATCGGAATTCGCCGTCTCACGCACCGAGGCCGTGTGGCACAGCGCGCAATTCGGGCCGACAATGTCCACTGGCCCGACGCGGCGAATGGAAAATCCAATCGGCGTCGGCATTCCGGGTTCCTGGATAACTCCAAGGCTGGAATAGCCGCCCGGTAGATCCTTCGGGCAAATGTCGGGCATCACCCGGAAAATCCAGTAAGGCACGCCTTCGACATCGCTGCCGATCGAGCCATATTTGAAATACTGCTCGTCATTGGCGAAGGCGACTGTCCTGTTCACACGCAAGATCTGCAGGAAGAAGGACAGCGCGACGACGATCAGCACGACGATCGCGCCGAGAAGGATCAGCCATTTCCTGTTGTTGGCGCGGGCAACCAGATCTACCGCCGTCAGTTCATCCGGTTCGTTCAGGCTCATGCTGCGCTCCGTCCGATTTGGGTCATCTCCAGCGGCGGCGGAGTCTCGCGATAAACCGAGCAGATCTCCTCCACCATGGCATCATAGCTGGGATAGCGGCTCAGCTCGTAGCAACCGAGGGGATGCTTCGGTGCGTTGAGCAGGCATTTGTTGCAATGCGTGCACGGACGATCGGGTACGTCGCGTCCGGCGAGCCAATGCTCGAGCAGGTCATGGTTTGCCAACAGGGCGCGGGCGATCGAAACGGCATCGAAATCGCCGCGCGCGAGATGGTTGGCTATGATGCTGGCGTGCTGCCAACCGCCGGTACTGATAACCGGAATGTTGACAACCTGCTTGATCGCGCGCGCCGCATCGGCGCCGACGCCCTCGACCGGCTTGCCCCATTTCTGGCGAAACCAGATGTAATAGAACAGCGGACGCAGCACGCGATACCGGAACAGGAAATAATTCCGGACTGTTCGGGTACCGCTGGAGATCATCGCGTCGTAATTGCGGGTGATCGTGTCGAAGGCGAATCCGCCGGGCGGATTCAGCGGGTGCGGGAACAGGCTCCCCAGCGAGACATGCAATGCGTCGGCGCCATGCTGCTCGACCCATTTGCAGATTTGAATGCTGTCCTGCAGCGTGTTGCCGCGGCCTTCGGTCGGAACGACGTTGTTGTAGTCGATGGCGCTGATCTTGACCTGAAGGTGGAAATCCCGGCCGACCTTGCGGCGAATGGCGTCGACGATGTCGAGCAGGAAGCGCGCGCGGTTTTCCAGGCTGCCGCCATATTCATCCTTGCGGTCATTGATTCCGGAGCTGAGGAACTGCGTGATCAGGTAACCGTTCGCGCCGTGCAATTCGACGCCATCGAGCCCGGCTTCACGGGCACGCCGGGCGCCTTCCGCGAAGGCGTCGATGGTCTCGTGAACCTGCTCGAGCGTCATCGCCTGGCACGGAAAGCCATGCAGCGACTCGGTACGGCTGGTGGAGCTCAATGCGACGCGGTTTTCGTTCGACAATCCGGGCATGTCCTGCTGCCGCCCGGAATGGCTGAGCTGCATGATGTATTTGCAGTCATAGCGATGAACGGCTTCGCCCAATTGACGCCAGAAGGGAATGTGGTCGTCGGTATGGATGGTGGCGTAATTGGGCAGGATGCGGCCATGCATCGTCACCGGCACAAAGGAAGAAATGATCGCGCCGATGCCGCCGCGGGCGAATTTCGTTTCCCAGTTGATGCGCGTCTGGGTCCCGGAACCATCTTCGTTGTCCCACCGGCCGGAAATATTCGACCGCAGGACGCGATTCTTGATTGTCAGGTTGCCGAGATTAAGCGGCCGAAAGATCGCGTCGGTGGTCATGTTCCGTCTCCTCCCCGCCATGCCCAGGCGGCGCGGGATGCGTTGAAACCGCTTTTGAATGAAGCAACTGGGAACGTACGCCGCGGTAAAATTCGTCCAGGGTCCGCGCGTCGGGTGACAGCGTGGCGGTTTCGGAGACCCCAAGCTGGCGATAACTCTCGAACTGGCTCTCTTCGAAGAACTGTTCCAGTGTCGACTCGTGCGGGAAAGTTTTATTGGCGTTCCAGTAGGCCCGGACATCCATCGGCATCGACGGCAGCTCGGCCGGTTTCAGGTAAATCAATTCACCCGTTGCACCGCTCTCCGGATACTTGATTACTCCGTATGCAGTGCATTGGAAGGGCTTCAGCGGTTGTTCGCGCGAACCGATGGCGACGGCCGGATCGAACGCGATATCGATATCCATATCGATCCGGATTTTGCGTATGGCATTGCCAAGTTCGCAAAATCCCGCATCGGGATCCGCGTCGGCATCGATGACAAAAATATGCCGGCAACGCCGGCGGACCATTTCATAGAGGCCGAGATTATCGAAATGACCGCCATCACTGAGATAGACAGCACGGCTCTGGTCATTGGCACGGCCGAGCAGTTCTCTCCCCAGCATCAGCACGGCATTTGCCGGTTTGGCGTAGTCCAATTCGCGCGCGGAAGCGACTGCGGGGTTGGGAAGCCAGGCACCGAGACGCACATTGAACAGGGTCATCAGGAAGGCGGCGCCGGCAGATGACGAATATCCCATATTCGGACTCGCGGCAGCGCCGGAAATTGTCATCGCTGTGCCGAGCGTGATTCCGCGCTGCGGATCGTCTTGGCCGGTTTCGCGCTCGTGGCCGGCATAGGCGGCAGTCTGCACATAGGCGCCGCGCGGCCCAATTCCGGCATCGGCATCTTCGCGCCGATGCAGATAGGCGGCGCCGCAAGCCATGGGCGTAATGGTGAAGCTTTCCCCTTTGCGTTCCGTCCAGGCATTATTTCGCACCTGGGTGAGATTCAGCGTCGTGTTGACGACCGGAAACAGCGCCCGGGCGCCATTTTCAGGCCACAGGTCAGCCATACGCGAATTGTCGTGTGGATCGATTCCGGTGAATCGGTCGGGATGGCGCGCAGGACGGGCCGACCCCAGGAATGCGCGCACCAGCCGCGCCCGATAAACCGCATGCATCGAAAAGCGATTGATATTGACGCGGCGCCCCAGGCCCCAGGCCAGCAGGCCGGCGGCAATCAGCAGCGCGAA
>JAGWSK010000133.1 GCA_028869355.1 Alphaproteobacteria bacterium
CATCCATCGGTAGAGAAATACGATCAGTCCGGCAAACGTTGCGAACCCGACAATTTCGCCGCCCGCGAAATTCGGGCCAACAACCCCCAACGGGGCATCCGTACCAAACGTCACGATCAGTCCGGCAATCAGGACGCCGAACAGGCTTTCGCCGACGATCATCCCGGACGCGACGAGCACGCCCAGATGCTGCTTCCGCTTCGCATCATGCGCATGGGCGACGCGGTTGTTGTACCACCACCCGATCAATGCGCCGATCATGACCGCCAGAGTCGCTGACATCGGAAGATAGATTCCCATGCCAACAGCGAGCGGTGGCAGCCTCAACCATTTGCGGGCGGCCAGCAGCTCATCTGCGGCGACAATAAGGATCCCGATCGCGATGCCGATGCCGATCATGTTCCAGTCGAGTTTGTGGCCAATCACGCCGAGCGCCAGCGTGGAAATCAGGCTGGCCTGCGGCGCCGGAAGCGGCTTGCTTGCAATCGCGGCGATGTGCGGTGCGCCGGCAAATCCATAAGCCTCCACCAGAAGATTCAGGATCGGCGGAATGACCACGGCGCCAGCGATGATTCCCGCAATCAAAGCCAATTGTTGCCGCCATGGAGCTGCGCCCACGAGTTGCCCGGTTTTCAAGTCCTGGAGATTGTCGTTCGATGTGACGGCGACCGCGAACACAATGGCTGTGGTGAACAGCACGATCGCCACCAGTGCATTGGAGCCTGCCTCTAGCGTCGGCGCGGCGGCCATCATCAGCAGGGCACAGATCACAACGGCGAGAATGCCGACACCCGATACAGGGCTGTTGGAGGAACCGATCAAACCCGCCATGTAGCCGCAGATTGCCGCCACCAGAAATCCAACAATCACGACCAGCGGCAATGCGATAGCGGTGAGAACCAGCGCAGACCCCGCCAATGCTCCGGTTTCGGCAAAATTCCACACCAGGGCTGCGGTCATGGCGAGGCAAAGCAGCGACAGCGCGACGATCCAGTGGGCGTCGAGATCGCGATCTGTCTGATCGGAACCGGCACGGATCGTACGTGCCGCGGCAGCGGCCGTGCGCACGAATCCCGACACCAGCGGTCCGGCCAGGCGCAGCAAAGTCCAGATTGCCGCAATCGCCATGGCCCCGGCGCCGATAAACCGGACCTGAGATGTCCACAGGCCCAGCACATGCTGTTCAATGCCGGCATTCGGCTGTGCCGGGAAAATCGCGGTCAACACGGGCAGGGCCGCACCCCACGCGATCAGGAGTCCGGCCAGCATGGCAAGGCCGACCTGCAGTCCGACAAGGTGGCCTGCACCGATCAGTGCCAGCGAGAATGCCAGATCGAAACCGGTGGCGCTTTGCGGCCCGAAGCGGAAATAATCAGTCAGATCGGACACGGCGAGGCGAGTCGCCACCAGCAGCGCCAGTCCGGCCGAGGCAACTGAGCCAATGACGATTGCGGCCAATCCCTCGCGCGCTGTTCCCGGGTCCGAGGCAGCCGCCTCGCGCAATCCTGATCCGACTTTCAGAACCTCCGCGGCCGCTACCCCTTCAGGATACGGAAGATCAGATGACGTCACAAGCGCGCGACGCAGCGGTATTGTGTAGAGCACACCGAGCGTACCGCCGGAAGCACAGGCGAGAAAGCAAATCCAGAACGGGAATTGCGTCCACCAGCCGATAATGACGAGGCCGGGCAGGACAAAGATGACGGATGCGAGCGCGCCGGCCGCAGACGCCGTCGTCTGCACGATATTGTTTTCGCGGATGTTTGAGCCGGAAAAGAAACTCAGCACGGCCATCGAAATGACCGCCGCGGGAATCGACGATGCGAAAGTCAGGCCGACTTTCAGTCCCAGATACACATTGGCGGCGGTGAACACCAGTGTGATCGCCGCACCCAACGCAATGCCGCGCAGCGTGAGTTCGGCCGCGGTGGCATTCACCGGAGATATCTGTTCGCGTAGGTTCAAGAATCGGCCTGCTGTGGAACGCAGCCTATCCATTATGGCGATCGGCCGAAAAGGTCTACATCAGCGGCGGATAAGCCGTCGTGAAATCAGTCAGGAATGACTTCACGACGCAATTCGGGAAACACATGCGAGACCTTGCCCAACAGATACTCGCCATAGGTGCCCGAGAATCCATGGACACTTTGGCGGTCCCATCGGGTCTGACTATCATCCGCAATCAGCAAAGCGCGTTCGGGCAGCGGTCGAACCCTGGCGTCAAAATCCGGATCGAAGAAGAACGGGAAGGATAGCCGCCCCCGGCCGCTGACGTTCTTCGCGCGATGCGGCGTCGAGCGATAAAGTCCGCCAGTCAAACGGTCCAGCATGTCGCCGATATTGCATACAAGCGTTCCCGGGATCGGCGGCGCGTCAATCCAGCCGCTTGTGGTTTTGACCTGCAACCCGCCATTGGCATCCTGTGCAAGCAGCGTCAGCAGCCCATAGTCCGTGTGTTCTCCCACGCCCCAATCGGGCGAGGATGGTGCAACCGGTGGATAATGAAAGATCCGGAACAGAACCGTCGGATTCTTCGTGTAATGGTCGTAGAAGTAATTGTGCTCGAGTCCGAGGCTTAGCGCGATGCCCTGCATCAATGCATGGGCAGTCCTGGTCGCAGCTGCGATATAATCGAGTACAACATTGCGCAAGTCCTGCGGCCGTGCGGGAAAGAGATTGGCGCCATGCAACGGTACCCCCGCCCGGACCCGCGGATCGTCCGGTCCGAGTTCGGTCCCAAAATAGATTCCCTCTTTCTGATCAGGCTTGCCGGATGTGAGTTCTCCGCCCACTGGAAAATAGCCGCGCCACGCGCGCCCGCCACGCGCCATGGCAATTGCGCTTTTTTCGGATTCGGGCAGCGCAAAGAACGCCCGGGCGGCGCGATCAAGGCCGGCAAAGAGGGCAGGGGAAATCCCGTGCCCGGTCGCATAAAAGAATCCGCAATCGCGGCAGGCTTTGCCGATCTCCGTGGCGACGACGGCACGCTCTGACCCGTCGCCACCAAAAAGCGGCGCCATATCGATAACGGGCAATGACGTCGACATTCGCGGACCGGCTCTAACTTCCCACCGATTACAGCGCACCACAGCCGGCCTTGCACATCAACTGTCTGCGCTTATTCCATCAGAGGCTTGGCAGAAGCCGGGCAAGCCCCGAAATATGGCCGCTAGTCCGGGTAATCGCGCGGCACGACAACACTGCGCTCGATGCGGCCAACCGGGATGAAGCCGGCCCGCTGATAGGTGACCAGCGCCTTTTTGTAATCAAGCGTGCAGGTGTTCACGCGCAGAATGGAAATCGGTTCGGCCCAGGAGAGTTCGACAATCTGGTGGAGGAACCACGGGCCTATGCGACGTCCGATAAATTCCGGCGTGAGCCCGAAATAACTCAGCTGTCCGGCATTCCGTTCACGGAAATCCAGTTCGGCCATGCCGCCCGGGACGCCACCGAGATAGAGCGCATATAGCGCCACTTTCTCATTCGCGAGATGCTCTTGCAGCCGGTCATCGCTCCACAGGCGGCGCTCGATCCAATACCAGGGACGGCCGACCGCGTCGTACAGGTACCGGTAAAAATGAACCGGTGGATTCTCGCATTTCAGCAACGCGGTTTTCAGCAGGGGCGGGGGCGGCGGGGTGACAACGGGCCGGCTTTCCATGGTAAGAAAAGTGACGGTTGCGCGCAGTTCGCGCGGTCTGCCGCCGGCCCGTTTCATACGGCTCCTGTCGCGACCGGCGCATCCTTGCGGCCGCCCCACTCGGACCACGAGCCGTCGTAAAGGCCGACCTGTTTGGCGCCGGCAATTTCCAGTGCGAGTGCGACAATTGCCGCGGTAATCCCCGATCCGCAACTGGTGACGAGCGGCTGGTCAATCGCAATCCCCTGATCGGTAAACAGTTTTCTCAACTCCTCTGCGTCGCGCATGGTTCCGTCGGGTTTGACCAGCCTTGCGTAATGCATGTTCACCGAGCCCGGAATGTGGCCGGGACGGACGCCGGCGCGTGGCTCCGGTTCCTCTCCCCGGAACCGGCCGGGGCTGCGCGCATCGATGATCTGTTCAGTCTTCCTGTCCAGATTCGTTTGAATCTGCGTAAACCCGCGGACAAGTTCCGGCCGGACACGCGGCGTGAAGTGGCCCGCGTCGGCCGCGATCGCTGCACCGAATTCCGTCGGATTGCCTTCCCGCAACCACTTCGGCAGTCCTCCGTCCAGTACGGTGGCACGATCGTGACCCATTGCGCGCATCATCCACAGCGCGCGTGGTGCAGAATAAATTCCGGCGCCATCATAAAACACCACGAGGTCTGCATCGCCAATTCCGATGTACCGCATCGCTGCCGCAAACTCTGCCGGGCTGGGCAGCATATGCGGCAAATCCGTCGCATGATCCGAAATCGCGTCAATGTCGAAAAAAACCGCGCCGGGAATGTGCCGCTGATCGAATTCGGCCAAAGCGTCACGCTTCGCCTCCGGCAAATACCAGGACGCATCCGCCACGCGAACTCCAGATTCGCCAAGGTGCCCGGCCAGCCATTCAGTTGAGACGAGCGGCCGAACGTCGTTCATTGAAGCGGGACTTTCGGCAATGGCGGCGGTGAAGCAAGCCAATCGGGTGCGGGAAGATTTTTCGACCGCAGGAATTCGGGATTGAACAGCTTGCTTTGATAGCGTGTCCCGAAATCGGC
>JAGWSK010000134.1 GCA_028869355.1 Alphaproteobacteria bacterium
CTGCGAAAGATTTTCCCGTACAGCATGCCGGGCAGCCGCATATTGTGCACATATTCGGCACGCCCCGTGACCTTGGCGCGCGCTTCCAGCCGGGCAACCGATCGTCCGAACTCAGCCATGCTGACCAACTGTCACGCAATGCTTTTCTCCTCTCCCCTTGAGGGAGAGGGCGGCGCGCCCGCGCGTGCGATTTGGCACGCGCGTACTGGCGCGCCGGGTGAGGGGTGAGTACGAGCAACTTTGACGGGAAGATACCGCTCGCTGTTTATGGCTCACGGGCACATTCCTTCACCGCTCGTCGCAGATGCACGCGCAGCAGCTCTTTCTTGTATGCCGCTGAGCCATGGGCATCGGACAGGAAGGCGACCTCGCGCGCCGCGCAGTCACCGGCCTCAATCAAGAGCGAATCGGCCGGCCGTTGTCCTTGCAGCAGCTTTTCCGTCTCGTGCAGCCGCGCCACTTTTTCGGTCGCGGCGCTGACCACAATACGCGCGCCCGCAATGCGCGCGTCATCCATCTCCAGGCGCAGACCGAGATTGAGCGCCGGCCAGTCGTCGGCCGAGCGCGAAGTGACCTTCACATATGTGGCTCTGGCGCGCCCCAAAGCCGGCACCGTGACCGATTCGATCAATTCGCCGCGCCGCAATACGGTTTCGTAATAACCCTTGTACAAATCCTCGACCGCAATATCGCGCCTGCCGGATGGTCCATGGACGGACGCAATCGCACCGAGCGACGCCAGCAGCGGCGGCAGATCCATATGCGGATCGCCATGTGCCAGCGCCCCGCCGACTCGGGCCACGTTCCGGACACGGACATTGGAGAGCGTGCGCAGCGCCTGCCGCATCACCGGAAAATTTTCAGCAACGGCGCGCGCCTGCTCCAGTTGCGACAACGACGCCATCGCGCCGATCCGCAAGGCACCGTCGGCGGTAAGGGCGATCTCCGAATGATGCGGGCCGATCTTCGCCAGACTGACCAGGCATGACGGCGCGAACACCCCGGCCTTCATCATCAGCATCAGCGCCGTGCCGCCGGAAAACGCGCGCACGCTGTCGTCGCCTTCCGCGAGCAGCGCAATCGCCGCTTCGAGACTCGCCGGCTCCTGCCAGTCAAACGGGATCATGCCGCCTGATCTCCGGACCCGGGAAACGCTCTGCGCAAATTGGCCACGAACTGCTTTTCCATTTCCTTCGCTTTTGAGTTCAGCACCGGCTGGCCGATGCTGCCAAGCCGGCCGGTGAGTGTGGCCTCGATGTTGTAGCTGACCTTCGTCCCGCCCTCCGTCTCATCAAAACGCGCCGCCGACACGCCCGACAGCCGTCCGACGACACCGTGCGGTTTGCCCTCGATGCGCGCTTCGATGATAAGCGGCCGTTCCGCCCGTACCACTTCAACAGTGAGTTCAAATTCAAAGCGGATATAGGCAATCCTGGTCGCGAACCGCGCCGCATAATGATCGGGCGCGGTCTCGTTCAGTTGGCCGACGCCCTCGACGCAGGAGGCAAAAAATGGCGCATCGCGGAGGCGATCGAAAACCGCTTCGCGCGGCGCAGGCACCGTCAGTTCACCGCTGAACTTCATGCGAATTCCACCGCAAGATTCAACCCTCCCCTTGAGGGAGGGTCGAAGCGGCAACAGCCGCTTCGGGGAGGGGACGAGGTGAGTTTATGCATCCCGATGTAGACGTGTTGATCCGGCCGTGTCTCGCACGCCTTGTCCGTGATCAGCGCGGATTTTGCAACTGTTCAGGAACCAGCAGTCAGTGCCCGGTCCACCAGCGCCGTGGCGGATGCGAAATCATAGGCCCGCGCCATGTTCTGCTTCACCAGGAACGACGCCCCGCCATAGAACTTCTCATATTGTTCGTGGCGGCCGGCAAATTCCGAACCGATCAAGTCCCACACCATCTTCAGGATGGCCGTGCGCTGCCGCGACGCATAACCGGGCGATGCAATATAGCGCTCCATATCGGCCGCGATCTCCGGATTGTCAAAGTCCTTCTCCGACGACGGCAGCATGATGATCGAACCGCCCGCCAGCTCGCGCATGATATTGAGCAGCCGCGGGTTGATTTCGGCTTGCAGCGCCATCACTGCATAGAGTGCGTCTTTCGCCGGCCACACCACGCCTTCCGCATCGGTTGTCGCCTGAGCTTCCTGTGCGAGCACCATGGAATCGACAATGGTCGCGAGGGCCGCCATTTCGCCCAGCATGATCTGCACCGGCGGCATCGCAATATTGCCCGTGATTTCGCACAGCCGTTTCGCCAGTCCCAGAAGGAACCTGAGCTTTACGGCATAGCGGACCTGCGCCTGGTGATTGCCATAGGAATGCGACGGCGTCCGCCACCATTGATCCCGGCACAGTTGGATATTGCGGTAGCAGAACACGCGCTCCCAGGGCACAAAAACATTGTCGAGCACGATCAGCGCATCGGTCTCGTCAAAGCGCGACGACAGCGGGTAATCGAATTCCGATGTCGCACCGGAAGCATAGGGCCTCCGCGTATAAATCTTCACGCCTTCGGCATTGTTCGGGACCGCAACCGCAAAGGCGTAATTCTCGTCACC